>JALOTR010000284.1 GCA_025457805.1 Akkermansiaceae bacterium
GGTCGTGGTGCCATTGACGGCCAGTCCGTTCAAGCTTGTCGTGCCGTTTCTGATATTGGACGAAGTATGCACGGAATGCCAGATCGTTGAGGGAGAAGCGGTGCCACGATGAAAATGGAAATTGGTAGTGTCACCCAATAAGAACCGCAGTTCGCCAGGGTTCTGCTGTTTCATCACCCAGAAGACCGTGCGGATGTTGGTCATGCGTGGAAAACCAAAGCTGGCTCCGTTGCCAACGGGAAAACGCACGACCGGTCGCCCGTTGAGTTCATTGGTCTCATAGGTGGGTGCGCCGGTAGTCCGTGTGGCATGATTGCCGAGCCCGGACATTTCGTTCCAGGTATTGAGCGTGGCCCCGTCGCTCAAGCCCGTGAGCTGCGAGGCATCCAGCCACAAGGCGAGGCCGGTCACGCCAGCCGGCGGGGGAGTGAGGGTGGTGAAGTTCCAGGTCGTGGTGTTGGTGATCCCGGTAAAACTGTTAGATACGACGCCATCAAGCGCCGTCGGATCGATTTGGATGGCATACGATTTGCCGGGAAGGAGATTCGCGGTTGGGTTGATCGTCATCACTTCGCCAGCGATGGAAACCTGGGCTGTGTTGGTGATGGCGATGTTGGTGGAGGTGCCATCGGTCAGGTTCATCAGCGTGATGTTGCCCGTGCCGCGAACGACGGCCTTGTTGAAGGTCACCACCAGGTTGGCGTCCAGAGCAACACCGGTGGAATTGTCGGTGGGGCTGAAATTTCCGACGACGGGCCCGGTGATGGTGGTGGGTCGGCCGTTCGGGTAGTAGAGATCGAGCAGTTCCTGCACCCGGTTGGTGATGGCGAGGGCGGTATTTTCGTTATAGGTGGTCCACCGGCTGGCGTGCTCGCGCTCCTCCCAGAAACCGCTGGAGCTGGGTTGCCTGGTCCACCACCTGGTGGCGAAATCCCGGAAGGCGGTATTGTTGGCCGGCGCGAGGGATTTGTAGCGAACGAGACGGTCGTAGATTTCCACCGGCGCGACGAGCCCCGCATTGTTGATGGCATTGCGCAGGTTCGTGGCATTCTGCGGGTAAATGCCCCAGAAGTGGAACAGCGGTCGCATGTCCGCCCCCACGTTCGTGGACAGACGCAGCAGGAGGCTGTCGGAGTCCGTCGGGTAATTGATGCCATTTTCGGCATCGGTCACGAACGACTTATAGTAATTGTTAAGAACGCCCCAGCCGTAGATGCGGGCGATGTCCACCCACTTCGCGTGGCCCTTGAGCTGGTAAGCCTTTTCCCCATCGGCCATCTCCATTTTGTTCGGCCAGAAATTGAACACGGTCATCCACGCCATCGCAGTGGTCTCCAGCGTGCGGTAAGTTATGTTATCACCTAGCGACGCCCGGAAGGCGGTGTCCAGATTGACTCCAAATTTCCGGTGCAGGACTGGTATAAACGGCAGGTTCACGTTGGACTCGACCTCGCCGGGAAACTTGTCGAAGAAGTAAGCGTGGCCCTGCTCGTGGAACTCCACCTGAGCGTCATCCGTGCCATACTGCGGACCCCGGATCAAATAGTGGGTATGATAACCGTTGTTATAATTGGCCGAGGCACTGAAGCCGCCGACGTTCACGGCCGGATAACCGGGTGCGAAAACGGAAGCGCGAATCAGCACATCGGCCTGAAGGTAAAAGGATTCCTTACCGCGGATCTGTGGGAAGCCTAGCAGGTCGTTGAAGGCATCCATCGCGGCGTCCCAGTCTTTCATCACCTGGGTCGGGTCGGGCATGTTGAAAATCCAGCTCCTTGGCACCTGCATCATGAACTTGTCCGACTGGAAATCCGCCCACGGCCCGAGGTTGATGCGCTCGGCCAGCCATTCCGCAGGCGTTGTCTGGTGAAAACTTTTCGCGGAGAAGTAGGGCGAGCGGACGGCGTTGCGCACGGACACGTTCACGTTGCCCTGGTTGGCGAGCCATGGCACCTCGATATAAATGCCGCCGCCATGCGGGCAGGCGACTTTGGTTTCCACTGCGTTGATGGGGTAGAGGACCGTGGAACGATCCAGGCGCTTGATCGAGGGCTTGTTGGAAAAATCCCACGAGTGCGCGCCGACCCGGATCTTGAAGCCCTTGCCCACCAAGGCCGCCGGCACGGTGACGGTGGCAATCGAGCCGGGCGCGAGGTAGCAGCCCGTCGGTTTGCGCGCGAACGTGCCGGGGCCATCGCCCTGGGTCGCCCAGCCCACCGTGTTCGCATAACTGGCCTTGATGGTCACGGTGCGTGTGATGTCCGCCGGATTCGCCGGCGGGTTGCATGCGCCGGGGAATGTTGAAGCGCTGCCGAACTTGAAACCGTTCAGCAAACTCTCGTGGTTTGCGAGTGTGGTCTCGTTGTAAACCACGTCCATGATGTATTGCTGCACGTTCCAAAGCGTCCAGTGGATATCGTTGGTGACGGAAGCACGGGCGGGCAGGCCGTTGACATACCAGCGGTTTCCGGTGGATGCGTCGTAAGCCCTCACCAAGTCGAACGCTGCGGTGATCAGTGCGGCGCTGTCGGCAAGACGGGCGTTCTGCTGATCGATGGTCGTTTTGTGCGCGGAGATCTGCGCGGCCGTGAGCGGGGTGGCTCCAGTGACGTGGTTCCTGAGCGCGACGAGCGCGAGAAACAGCGGATCGCCCAAGCCGGTGTTGAAGTTCCAAGTGGTGTCGTTGGTGATGCCGGGATAAGCATCGCCGAGAGCACTGGTGATGGCGGTGGGGTCGATGCGCACGGCCCAGGATTTGCTCGCGACAAAACCGCTGCCGGGATTGACCGTGAGCAGGTTCTCGGAAATCACGACCCGCGGATCGGTGATGGGAATGACGATGCTGGTGTTGTCCGTGAGATTTCTGAGGGTGATGTTTCCGGTGCCGCGCACGATGTTCTGGCTGAAAGTGGCCAAGAGCGGATTCGAGGCGAAGACATTGGTGGCATTGTCCGCCGGATGGGTGGCGACGAGCGACCAGCCGCCGATGGGCTTCTCGATGTCGAGATGGAAGCGGCGGTCGTCATCGCCGGCGGTGATCGTGGTGTTTCCCACGCCGTTGGTGCCGGAACCATAGCTCACCCCATCGGAAAACTCGTCCGCCGTCATGGAGATGTAGGGAATGCCCTGCTGCCACGTGGTGGTGGAACTCGTCAGCGCCACGTCCACGCCGTAAAACGTGTTCGGCTGCAGGATGAAAGGAGTGTCAAGCCGCCAGGTGACGTGATTATTCGCGGCCCAAGTAGCAGTCTGGGTGGCGGTTTCGGTATAGACCGGGGTGAACGTGTTGCCGGAAATCCTGCCAATGCGGATGGTATAGACCTTGTTGCCGGGCGTGCTCTGTGTGATCCGGTAGGTCACGGCCTTGAACCGGAGCGCCTCGTTGCGCGTGCGGAACGTCTGGCCCTTGGCGGCCCCGGCGGCGGTGTTTTCGGGCCACCACTTGTCGGTGGCAGTCTGCGTGGCGAGATTGGAAAGATCCTCGCCGTCGATCACGGGGGCTGCCGCGCTGGCACTCACGGTGGCGGCCGAAGCCGGAAGCACGGCCAAGGCCGTGGCAGCGAGAATCGCGCCAAAAAGCGGATGGGTTTTCATTTTTCAGGAATTATAGGGCAAGTCGCGGTTGGAGGATCAGTTGGCGCATCATGGGTTTTCTTCGATCGACCCGCATCAAATCCCGCTGGGGTCTGGGTTCCCGAACCAAGCGAATCCTCCTTCCCTATTCCGCGCCGCCGGAATTCGTTAACGGGAAATGCAGGACTTTGACTGGGTGTGCCTGCGAACCGCGAACGCGATCGCAAAAGCAATGAGAGCACCCACCAAGCCCGCCGGAATTCCCATGATCGCCATGTAGAATAGCGGTTCGCCCCAGACAGCAGTCTCGCCAACTCCGCCAGACATCGCCCAATGGAGACGTCTGAAAAAATCCGGCAAGATGTCCGCGCATGCAATGGATGCGGCGACGATGAAGCCGCCAAGACTCCAGAGGAAAAGACTGCGATTTTGCTTACGGTGGGGCAGATTCATTAGGGTGGGTTCCATAAAAAGCACCGTATCACGTCCGCCGGAGAGGCGATAATCGAAATTTTCAATGGTGCCATCGACTCCATCAATGCTTGCACCGGGTCGCAGACACTCGGATTCGTTCCATCAGGAATCCAGCGGGTCAGGACTTGGTGAATCAGGGTTTCTTCATCATCTTGAGATTCGCCTCGGCAAAGGCCTTTCCCATCAGCGCGAAGGTCTTGGCGCAGCCGAGGTAATGGTAGCCGGCATTCGATGCGCCGCGTTTCCACATGGTGGCTTCCGCAGGGCTGATGAGATCCGCCTCGAATTTCTTCATATATTTGCTCTTCTGCTCATCGGTCATCTTGCCGTCGGCATTGGGGCCGATTGGATCTTTGTGATCGAGCCACCCGCGAACCTCCTCGATTTTCTGATTTTTCTCATCGATCGCTGCGAGTTCAGCGGACCAGAAAGATGCCGTCTCCACGGCTGCGACATTGTCTTTGAATCCCGTCATGGAGGCGGGTGCGGCCATGGCCTTGCGAAAAATGCTCATTTGGCTATAATCGAAGGTGTCGATGCTCGCTGGGCCTTCCATATTGGATTGTCCGGCGAGGATGAAGACCTTGAGCGGCTTGGCGTGAGAGAGTGGCGAGAGGACGCACAGCAATGCGGCGGTGAGAATCACGATTGGTTTCCTCAAAGTTTATCGGTCTGTTGTTTTAAAGTCGAGATCGCGGACTCATAATCAATCAATCTCCAGCGATATTTTCAAATATTCGGAGGCGAAAAGCAGATAGGCTCCTGTTCCGAAGTTTTCGTTGTTTTCAGGCTTGAAGCGTTCGGGATAGGTCCCGCCTTGCTGGCATTTGCGCATGGCGCCATCTGGCGTTTGCATGGCGGAAACGAGTTTCCATGCGCGTTCGACGATGGGTTGATACTTGTCCTTCGGCAGGATGCCGCGATTGAGGCCGAAGGTCATGCCGTAGGCGCTGAGCGCGGTGGAACTCAATTCGACCTCCGGGAATTCTTCGTGGTTCATCAGGCTGATGCCGAAGCCCCCTGCGGGCAGTTCACATGCGGCGATGCCTTTTGCGAGGAGCCGCAGGCGTTCGGCATA
>JALOTR010000285.1 GCA_025457805.1 Akkermansiaceae bacterium
AACGCACCGCGCCGGTCGCAGCCATCGGATCGGGGAGCAGATTATCCACATTGATGGAAAGCGATGTGAGTTCTCCCGAAGCGGGAATTTCCAATGCATAACGCTCGGCAATCCGCTTGCTGGGCAGCCGGCCTTCGCGGAGATCGAGTCGGACCGAGGAAAACCCGGGGGAAACTTCCGCCACGAAAGTCGCATCCTCGACGAGCAAGCGAGTCTCAGCGGAAACTTCGCCGCTCTCCGGAGTTTTGACCACCAATTCGCGGATGCCGAGGCCCGGGAGTGGATCGATGCGGTCGATCAGCAGATCGTCCGCATTCCAGACGATGCGCGATTCCTGCGCAGGCCACTCCCGTCCTTGGGCATCGGTGATGGCTCCGAGGTCGAGGATGAACTCCGAAGCACCCGACGCATGATTCAAGGAGGATGGAGCAAGGGAAATGAATCGCTTGCCCTCTTGCGTGACATCGAGACTGATCTGCTTGAGCGAGATCGATGTGGGAAGCACTTGCTCGCGGATCGTGCGGATGGTTTTCACCAAGGCGGCAGTGTCGAGGGGCTTGGCGGATTTTTCCGCAGGGGCTTTTTCGGTCTCCACACCGAGGCGGATCTCTGCGTGGGCGTTCTTGATTTCGATGCCATCGAGACGGCGGTTCCACAACTGGCGAAACTGATAGATCGGCTTGATGCGGCCGACGCGGAGTGAGGCGAGAGCGGCATCGCTGGACAATTCGAGATCGCGGATCCCGATGCCGCCCGTGATACTGCCCTCCAACTGGAAGCCACCTTTGAAGCCCGCCTTGTTCATATAATGCGCGGCGATCTTGGGGCCGAGCCAGCGGATGCCGGGACCATTGAGCCAAATGATTCCCACGAGCAAGGTCGCCACCAGCAGCCATAGGAAAGTTTTCCAGCGCCGCTTGGGGCGAGGAGTGCTGGATTCTGGAGCGGGCTCGGGATTGGGCAATTCGCCTTGAATGTCAACGGAACCCCGCTGCGGGTCAATCGCCGGATTGCCTGAGCGGTTGCAAATTGTTTCCCGCCCCGGTATCTAGGGGCTGTGGAACCTATTACCTTTCAGCCTCTTTACATGGAACGCGTCTGGGGCGGGCGCGAATTGGAGCGAGTCTATGGCAGGAAGCTGCCGGTTCCGGATCGGCCCTTCGGCGAGTCATGGGAAATTGTGGATCGCGAAAAAGAACAATCCGTGGTCGATCAGGGGCCGCTTGCCGGGACCAGCCTGCATGACTTGTGGATGAATCAGCGGGAAGAACTCTTCGGCGCGGGTTACGATGGTCATGCGCGGTTTCCCATTCTCATCAAGGTGCTGGATGCGCGGGATGACCTGTCCATCCAGGTCCACCCGCCCGCCGATCTCGCCCCATCGCTCGGTGGCGAGCCGAAGACGGAGATGTGGTTCATCGCCGATTGCGATGCGGGGGCCAAGTTGTATGTGGGCCTCAAGCGGGGCGTGACGCGCACTGATTTTGAAAATGCCATCTCGGATGGCAGTGTGGCGGATTGCGTGCATGCCATTTCCCCCAAGCCGGGAGATTCGATTTTCATCGCATCCCGCCGCCTGCATGCCATTGGCGCAGGGTTCCTGATTCATGAAATCCAACAGAACTCGGATACGACGTATCGCGTGTTTGATTGGAACCGCATGGGCCTGGATGGCAAACCCCGCGAGCTTCACGTGCCGGAGTCGATGGCGAGCATCGACTTCGATGACTTCGAGCCAAGCATGGATACACCATCCGGCGAGACGCTGGCCGCTTGCGAGTATTTCAAGACCGACCGCAAATCGCTCGCTGCCGGTGAAACCCTCAGCAATCCGGAGCCTGGCCGTTTCTCCATCATCTCCGTGGTCGATGGAAACCTGAAGACGGCGGCAGGCCGGGTGCTGGGCAAGGGCATGTTTGCGCTCTTGCCAAAGGGGTGCGATGCATTGCAGGCTGAAACCGCTTCGTCCGTATTGCAGGTCACGCTTCCGACGTGATTCTGGATGTTTCCCATTCTCAAAACCCACAGCTCCCGTGCACTTCAGAATTCTCGGTTTGTATTTATCATCGTTCCTGTTTTGCCATGCAGCGGGACCTTGGCGCACCTTCACTGATATCAAAGGTCGCTCAATGGAGGCGAAGATCCTGCGGGTGGAGTCGGATTTCGTGCTCGTGGAGTTGAAGGCCAATGGCAAGCAACTGCCCATCGATTTCGACAAGCTCATCGAGAAGGATGTGGAGTTCCTGCAAAACTACGATGAAAACGCAGTGGCTCCAGCGGAAGGAGCGAAGGATACCGAAACACCGGAAGGCGAACCTGAAACCGGACGGCTCTATCCCCGCACCAAAGAGGAAATCCGCGCGGGAATCCGCGAGATCGCCAAACAGGCGCGTCCGGAAGGCATCTCGAAAGAGGTTCATGAGGCCACCATTTCACTCAACACCTATCGATTTCTCTGCGGAGTGCCGCATGAAGTGGTGGCAGATCCGGAGTTTTCGAAAAATGCGGAACAGGCCGCTCTCGCCTGCAAAAAACACGGCGGGCTGTCCCACGACCTCGGCAGCCATACCAACAAATGCAACCTCTCCAGCATCGGCGATGTCGTCCCGAGCGTGGCCCAATACATCGAGGACTCCGGCGACAACAACCGCGACGCCCGCGGCCACCGCGAGTGGTGCCTCAATCCGCCGATGGGCAAGGTGGGATTCGGTTCCGGTGGAGATGCCTACTCCGCCATGTGGTGCATGGACAACAGCGGAGAATCCATCCGCGGCATCTGGACCTATCCCGGCCGTGGCTTGTTCCCCTTGGAATACATGCACGGCAATGCGTGGTCGCTTTACGGCGCAGGAAAACCGGAATCAGCAGACAAACTCAAAGTGCAGGTTTTCAAACTCAGCTCACGTCCTGAAAAACCACTGCCATCGCACGGTGATATCGAGGGTCGCGAAATTCCCGTGCTGCATGTCTCACTGGGCATGGGCGGCATCAACTTCGAACCCGAAGAACCCGCCAAACGCGGAGTCTATTGGGTGCGAGTGAGCGGTGGCGGCATCAGAGAAGGATATCTTGTGGAGTTATACTAAGGGAAAACTGGGGAAGGCACCACGAATCTGACGAATCTTTGAAAAAGATATATGAGGAGTAACGACCTTATTGTCGTTTCTTCGATTCCAAATGCGTGGGGACCATAAAGCCCCCGCTCCTTACTGGGCTTCGGCGATCGCGAGGACTTCTGCGAACGGAAGATCGGATAGTAGCCCGAAGGCCGCATGGCGGGTGAGACGAGCCCGCGTGGCCGCAGGGCTTGCCATGCCGCAGAGGAATCGCGCCAACTGCCGTGCCGTGGCCAGCGCGGCGTGTTTCTCGAGCGTGAGTTCTCTCACCATCGCAATTTCCTCATCGGTGGCCCGCCTGGTTTTACTCCTCTTGATCACCTTGGCAGGCACCCCGCGGCAACGATCGCAATGACCGCAGGGTTCTTTGAGAATCTCCCCGAAGTGTTTGGTTAGATATGCCGTCAGACAACCCCGATGCGCGGAAAGCCCCAGCACCTGCCGCAGCCGATCCAGGTCCGCCTGTTCGCGGTTTGTGAATCTCGCCACCAATCCTGCCGTCAGCTCCTTGAGATCCTCCGGCGCTTTTTTGATCCGGTAGCCATGCCTCACGCCGGAGACTCCCAATGTGATATCTCCCGCACGCTCCATGCCTTGCAAGGCAGCCACGATCTTTTCCCGCGAAACCTTCAACTTTTCCGCAAGCTGGTCCGGATAAAAATACAGCCACCAGCGCTTGAGTTCCCCGGCATCCAGGATCTTCTGCACGAGCCGCCGCTCCGCCGGTGCACGACCTGCCAGAATGCGCTCTGCCGGGGTGAGCAGCTTGGCCCGATAGGTGGCATAAAACGCACCGGTTGCTTCGATGATTCCATCGATTTCCAGATACGTCATCACCGTGGAAACCACACCGGGGCGGATATCGCATACGGTAGATAGATCATAAGGCGAAACATCAAAGACAGGGCCAAGCCGCAGCACACGGTCGATCAGATTGCCCAGCGCACGCGGGGTGGGCATGTCCGAGTGGATGAAGTTTTCCAACACCGTGAGATCATCCGCGCAGGCCAGCATTTCACACACCGCCGGCAGGCCATCGCGACCGGCGCGACCAATTTCCTGCGTGTGGTTTTCCAGGCTTTTGGGAAGGTTGTAATGATAGACCGCGCGGATGTTGGATTTATCGATGCCCATGCCGAAGGCAATGGTCGCCACGATGATGCGGGTATGGCCCGACATGAAGGATTGCTGCGCATCCGCCCGGAATTCATCCGGCAGGCCCGCATGATAGGCACGCGAGGACAATCCATTGCGAGCAAGATAAGTGGAAACTTCCTCCGCCGTTTCCTGCCGCGTCACATAGACCACTGCCGGACCCTCCACTGCCCGCAGTTTTTCCAACAACAACTCTTTCCGCTCCGCCGCCGTGCAGGGAGTGATGCGGAGATCGAGGTTGGGCCGATGAAAACTCAACTGCACATGATCCTGCGCCGCAATCCGGAATTCGCGCCGGATGTCGCGCGCCACCTTGGGCGTGGCGGTCGCTGTGAGAGCCAGCACGCGTGGAATTTTCAAGCGTTTGCAGATCTTGGCCAGCTTCAGGTAATCCGGCCGGAAGTTATGTCCCCATTCGGAGATGCAATGTGCTTCATCGATGGCCGCAAGCTGGATCGGTAGTTGTTTCATCCGCTGGCGGAAGGTCTCATTCGCAAAACGCTCCGGCGCGATGTAGAGCAACTTCAAGTCGCCGCTATCCAATTTCTGATAGACATCCCGCACCTGATCCGCATCCAAGGTGGAATCCAACCGTGCCGCGGCGATGCCTTTTGCATTCAGCGCATCCACCTGATCCTTCATCAGCGCGATCAAGGGCGAGATCACCAACGTGAGACCATCCAGCATCAAGGCCGGGACCTGGTAACACAGCGACTTCCCGCCCCCGGTTGGGAAAATCGCCAAAGCCGAGCGCCCCTCCAAAAGCGCACGAATCACCTGCTCCTGCCCCTCCCGGAAGGAATCGAATCCAAAATGACTGCGCAAAACCAC
>JALOTR010000286.1 GCA_025457805.1 Akkermansiaceae bacterium
GCGCATCGTCCGCGCCATGCCGGTGGCCAATCATGTGCTTGCCTATGCCATCGATCTAACCGCCTCGACGCGTCCCAAACATGCAGGTGGCGGGAAAACTGCGGAAACTTACATCGAGTGGGGAGCCGGTCCGCGTGCATCGCAATATCTCGTGCTGGGAGCCAAGGCCTTTGCCCTGATGGAAGGACGCGCCGCACCCGAGGCGGCGGACATCCGGCGCGTGGCGCGGCAGGTGCTTTCGCATCGCATCGTGCCAAACTACCGCGCCACCGGCGAGGGTCTGAAGGCGCGCGACATCGTGGATGCGCTCGTCAAGGAAGTGAAAGAGCCCAGTTATTGAGATCAGCATCGTTTCCCTTCATTTCCATGGCTGCCGATCCCTCCGAGTCCAACGCGTCCGCCATGCAGCGGGCGATGGATCAGGCACGCCGCAATGCCGCTGCAAACAGCAGTCTGCCGCCGCCATTGCCGCGTCATGCCGTGCCGAGCCGCGCACCTGGCACTCCCCCACCCTTGCCGACGCGCACTTATGCCACGATCCGCGAATCGGTGGAAGAGGCGGCGGAAAAACTTCGCAATGCCCGTGCCACCCAGCTTCTCGATGAAGCGGAGATGGAACGTTTCAAGAACCTCATCGTGTTTGCCAAAACGACGGTGGAGAGCCGTTATCAAGGTCGTCACAAATCGCCGGATCTCGGCGGTGGCGGCGAGTTTTCCGAATATATCTCTTACGATCCCAGCCAGTCCGTGCAAGCCATCGACTGGCGTGTCTATGCCCGCAGCCGCAAGCTGGTGGTGAAGCGCTATCGGCAGGAGACGGACATGGATGTGCACCTGCTCGTCGATGCCTCCGGCTCGATGGCCTATGCCGGAGGCAAACGCGAAGTCAAAGGCCTGCGCGCCGCCCGCATCGCCGCCGCGCTCGCCTATCTGATGATGAAACAGGGCGACAAGGCATCCATCACTTTGCTCGGCGATCGCGTGCTCGACCATCTGCCACCCGGTGGCACCCGCCGTCACCTGATGTCGATGCTGCGCACGCTGGTGCGCCCCGCCCATGAATCGATTGGTGCCACGGACCTGCCCGCCGCCATCCGCGAGTGCGACCGACTGCTCAAACGCCGCGGACGGCTGGTGATTCTATCCGATTTTCTCGGCCACTCGCCCACAGATCTCTTCAACGCACTCATGCCATTCTGCCATCGCGGGTTTGAAATCCTCCTGATGCAACTCAACGATCCGGATGAACTCACCCTGCCGGATGCGCCCCTCGCCCGCTTCGTGGATATGGAAACCGGCGAATCCATCGAAGTGGAGCCTGCGGAAATCCGGGCGGACTATGAAAAACGCATGCGTGCCATCCGCGATGAGTATGCGGCAGGAGGTGCCGCACATCGGATCGATTTCACACCATTGGACACGGCCAGCCCCTATCGTGAGGCGATCGAGGCCTATCTCGGATTCCGCCGAGCGAAGATCTAACCGATTTCAACCATCATGCAATTTCTCAACGCATCCCTGCTCTGGCCCTTGCTGCCATTGGTGGGCTTGCCGTTGATCATTCATTGGTTGAGCCGCCGCTATCCCAAGAAGTTTGCCTTTTCCTCGATCATCGAACTCAAGCGCACCATCGCCGGCCGCTCGCGGGTCTTCCGCTGGCGGCATCTCTTGATGTTGTTGTTGAGGACCCTGGCCTTGCTCGCGCTGCTGCTGGCCTTTCTCAAGCCGATCATTGCCAATCGCGAAAAAACCGCCGCCAGTGGCAGGAATCTCATTCTGTTGGTCGATCACTCGCTGAGCATGGGATGCATGGAAAATGGCAGCACCGCCCGCAGCCGCGCCCGGGGGGAAGTGAAGCGTTTGCTCGATTCGCTGGAAGCGGATGATCGCTTCCACATCGTGCGCGTCGATCACACACCCACGGCGGCCTTTACCTCGTTTTCCACCCACAAGTCCGCCGCGCTGGAATTTCTCGACGAGTCCCCCACCCCGCTGACGCGGGCGGATTTCCGTGCGGCCAATCACCTTGCGACGGAGCTTTGCAAAGATGCCAAAGGCTCGCCGGATATCTATTACTTCTCGGACTTCCAACGCCGCGATTGGGCGGATGTGGATTTCAAGGGACTGCCTGCCGGATCGAAGTTATACTTTGTCAGCACCACGGATGATGCGAACCGTGCGAACCGCTCCATCGCCTCGCTGGAGCTTGGACAAGGCGCGGTGATCGCCGGGGGTGAGGTGGAGGCAAAACTGCGCATTGCCAATCATGCGGCGCAGCCATGGAATGGAAAAGTGGAGGCTGGATTCGGCCCGGCCCATTTGAGGGAGCAGGAAGTGACACTCGCCCCGTGGTCGGAAATGGATGTGTCGCTGGTGCTTCCCGTGCCGGAAGGCGGATTGTTGAAACTCACAGCCTCCTTGCCGCGCGACAATCTGCCACCGGATGACCAGCGCCATCTCGCCGTGCAAGTCCGCGAGCGGGAAGAGGTGGTGGTTCTAACAGGAAACGAGGAGGAAGGAGCCGCACCCGCGCCATCCTTGTTCCTCAGCACGGCGGTGGATCCTTATGGCGGAGAAAAGGGAGTTTACCGCCCGCGCCATCTGGAGCCCGGCACGCTCAACCCAGCCGCGCTGGCGGCTTCGACGCGGGTGATTGCCTCGCGCTTGCCTTTGCTCAATGATGAACAGGCGGGCACGCTGGTCACCTTCCTGCGCGGCGGCGGTGGCGTGATTCTTTTCCTCGATGGCCAGGCGGATGCGGCGAACATCGAAAAACTCGGCAACCTCGCAGGCGAAGCGTTGCCGATCCAACTCACCGAGAAGCTCGACTCCACTCACCTGCCCGGCGGCGCGATGCGCGTGGCCAGCGGTGACTTTCATTCGCGTTTCCTCAAGTTGTTCGAAGGCGTGCGCAGACAGAATCTGGCTTTGTTAGAGTTTTATGATCTTTATCACGCCGCCGCCACCGGCACGGGTAAGGTGCTGCTCACTTATGCGGACGGCACTCCCGCTCTCACCGAAAGCACGATCGGTCTTGGCACCTTGTTGGTTTGCAATTTCTCTGTCGCGGAAGCCTCCAGCAACCTCGCCCGCCAGCGGCTCTTCCCCGCATGGATTCATGAAATGCTGCTGCGCATGAGCAGCACCGGCAGCGCGGGGATGGAGCCCTTCCTTGTGGGCGATACCGTGGCCGGGGAAACTTGGGCCGCAGACGCAAGCGGTCGCGATCTCCTCGCGCCAAGTGGCAAGGCCGCCCCCGCCCGCGCGGAGGTGACGGGCGAACGCATGCGCGTGACCTTCCAGGCGGATGCCGCGGGGTTCTATCATCTTCCCGGCGCGGATGGCCGCGATTTGCTCAGCTTCGCCGTCAATCCGGACCCGGAACAATCCGACCTGCGCGTGATGGATCCCTCGGTCCTGCCCGACCGCGCGGGTGGTGAAAACACCAGCGCATCTTTTGTCGGCAATACCACCGACTATCATCTCCTGCTGCGCGGCAAACCGGTGTTTCATTGGTTCATCCTTGCCGCCCTCGCATTCCTGCTCATCGAAGGCGTGCTTTTCAAATCCTCACCCCGTGCTGCCGATCCGTGATCCTTGATCCCGTCATTCCCGTCCCTTGGATCGTCCTCATCGCGCTGCTGATGTTTGGCACGGCGGTTTTCTATCAACTTCGTTCGGCGGCTCGGCTTGGGAAACTGCGGGCGCTTTATCTAACTGTTTTGCGGGTCGCGGCGCTGGTGATTGTTTTGCTATTGTTGCTCCAACCCTCGCGCGAGGAAAAGGTGCCGGTGCCAGCCGTGGAGAAATCCGTCATCTTCGCGCTCGATGATTCCGCCAGCATGGGAGAAGCGCATCGCACCGGCAGCAGCCGCATCGATGCCGCCCGCGCGGATCTTGAAGCCGCCGGTGTGCTGCACGATGGCGGCGGCAGGCACCGCTTTGCCACCATCGCCGAGTCCGCCCGGCCCGCCACTGCCGATTCGCTGCGAATCGCCGCCCCGAGCGGCACGACCACCAAGTTTGATTCATCCATCGCCGCATTGCTCCGCATGCACGGCCAACCGCAGCCCGCCGGATTGTTTCTCTTCTCAGACGGGCATGATTTCGAACTCGTGGCTCCCGGCGAAACCGCGCGCCGGACCCGTGCCCGCGACCTTCCTATTTTCACGATTCCCTATGGCACCGCAGAGTCCGCGCGGGATGTGTCGGTGCGCATCGCCAACTATCATCCGCATACCTTTGTGCGGCAGGTCACACGCCTGGAGGCATTCGTCCGAAGCGTGGGATGTCCGCATGAGACCTTGGCCGTGGATTTGTTATGTGATGGAAAAAAGGTGCAGGGCAGCCAGATCCAGACCGGCACCGAGCCCTTCCAAACCGTGCGCTTCAATGTGACCCACGAAGAACCCGGACAGCACGAATACACCTTCCGCATCGCGCCGGTGGCGAACGAACGCGAGTTGTCCAACAACAGCGCCACCACCTATCTCAATGTGATTTCCGAACGCATCCGCATTCTGGAAATCGAAGGCACGCCTTTCTGGGACAGTACCTTCCTGCGGCGCTCGTTTGCGCGGAATGACAAGTTTGATATCGACTCACTCGTCGCCTTCACCGGCGATCGCGTGCGGCCGATCCGCTCGAATCCGGAACGCGTGACGGAGGAGTTGGTCCCTCCCGCCAAAGTGGATGATCTCAAACCTTACAACCTCGTCATCTTCGGCCGGGATGTGGAGCGTGTGATTGGTCTCGATGGCATTCGTGCGGTGGAGGATTGGGTAAAAAACCATGGTGGCGTGCTCGTGTTTTCACGCGGTCAGGCATGGTCGCGCAGTGCCAAGGTGGCGGCGGACCTGGAGCCCATCGAGTGGGACACCCAATCGGCCAAGGGCGCGCGCCTGGAAGTCACACCCCAGGCGGGATCGGTGCCGGCATTCCGACTGTTGCGGGAAGTGGCGGCGGTGGATGAGTTTCCCGAAGTGATCGCCTTCCCAGCCACGAGCAAGCCGAAGACACTGGCGGCGACGTTTTCCGTATCCGAAGATCAGGCGCCGGCGGTGATTTATCGGAGATATGGCAATGGCCAAACTCTCTCGC
>JALOTR010000287.1 GCA_025457805.1 Akkermansiaceae bacterium
TCCTTGCCGAAGCCGGCCAGGCGCATGACGAGTTTCACGCCATTCGCATATTTCGCATGGATGGTGCCGCCCTCCGCCTCATATTCGATGGGCGCGGTGCCGTCGGCTCCCACGGCTTGCTGGCAGAGGTCCACGGTGTGCGATCCCCATTCGAGGATTTTGAAACCGGCGGCCAGTCCGTCGTGGCCGCGCCATTGGCCTTCGACGTAGCGTTTGTTGTAAGGACGCATGGCTGCAGGGCCGAGCCAGCGGTCCCAATCGATCTCGTTGGGATCAGGCTCGGGTTCGCCTGGAAGCGGAGCGGCGTCGAGGCTCGGCGCAATGATGCCCGCGTGCACGGTGTGCAGCTTGCCGAGCTTGCCGCTGCGGGCGAGCTCGATGGCGAAGCGGAAATTGTCCACATTCCGGCGCTGGGTGCCTGCCTGATAGACGCGGTTGTTTTTCAAAATGCCCTCATCCAGTTCGCGGCACTCGCCGATGGTCATGGCGCAGGGTTTTTCCGAATACACATCCTTCCCGGCGCGCGCGGCGAGGATGGAAGCAGGTGCGTGCCAGCGATCGCCAGTCGTGATCAAAACCGCATCAATGTCCTCACGGCCGAAGACTTCCTCCATGTGCCCGTAGGCCTTGCAGTCCTCGTTTTTGTATTGGCGATCGACCGTCTTGCGGATGATTTCGCGGCGGGTTTTCTGGACATCCGCGATGGCGACGAAGCGCACATCCGGCTGCGAGAGGAACGATTTCAACACCTCACGCCCACGTGGCCCGAGCCCCACTCCGCCGATGACGATCTGATTGCTGGGAGCGACCTTGCCATTTTGCCCCAACACACTGGCGGGGATGATGGTGGGCATGCCGGCGATCCAGGCGGCTTGTTTGAGAAAACTGCGGCGGGTGGTGGTGGGAGTCATGGATTGAGCGGGTTCATTTCCCATAACGACTGGGGCAATGGGAAACTGTCATCGTTTCCATCTGACCCGCATTCACGGGATGGCGCGGTGGAACGAATCGAATCCAAGGCCGAACTTCGCGAGGTATTTCTTCAGGCGATCCGCATCATTGGTCACCGAGCGCTTGGAGCGGGAAACGGCGAAAATTTCGCGGCCGGCTTCGGAGATGGATCTCGAGCGTTGGCAAACGGTGGCGACGTAGGCGAGTTGGACTTGGTCGAAAGGGTCGAGTTGATCTAACAGATCCGGCGCGAGGATTTCTGTTAGATCGATGTTTTCCGCAGAGGCCGCAGTTCCCGGGCGTTGCCAACTATCTCGCAGGCGCTGGATTTCCTCCTCCACTTCTTCCTCCCGGATCCTGCCGCGCGGGGCGAGTGTGGCCATGCGGGTGACGGCGGCGTTGAGGTCGCGGAAATTTCCGAGCCAGGGCGTGTCCGGTGCTTCGGCGAATTTCAGAAATTCCTGCTTCGCCTCCTTGTTGAAACTCACCTCGCGGCCGTTGGCGATGCGGTGGCGATCGAGTTCGTATTCAAGATTCGGCGCGATGTCCTCGCGGCGTTGCGCAAGGGCTGGCAGGGCGAAGGTCCAGAGCTGTATGCGGGCCAGCAGGTCTTCGCGGAATCGGCCGCTGGCGATGGCGGCACGCAGGTCGCGATTGGTGCCTGCGATCAGTTGGAAATCGCTCTTCACCGGCTTGTCCGCGCCGACTGGCAGGAAGGTTTTGTCCTCCAGCGCCCGCAGCAACATCGCCTGCTCATCGCTGCCGAGTTCGCCGATTTCATCGAGAAACAACAGCCCGCCATCCGCCTCGCGCAGCAAACCGGGCCGGTCTTTTTGTGCCCCGGTGAAGGATCCGCGCGTGTGGCCGAACAAAGCCGACGCCGCGGTGTCTCCGGTGAGAGTCGCGCAGTTCACCTCCACAAAACTCCCGCGCAAGCCGCCCCGTTGTTTTCTCAATTCATAAATCCGCCGCGCGAGATGGGATTTTCCCGCACCGGTCGGTCCGGTGAGAAGCATGGGGGCCTTGGACGCAAGAGCGACCTGTTCGATGCGATCGATGAGCCGGTTGAAACCCGCGTTGCGCGTGGCGATGCCGCTCTTGAGAAAATCCGTCACCTCCGCCTGCTCGCGCTCGAAGCGGGTGCTAAGCTGGTCGTATTTCGAGAGGTCCAGATCGATCACCGAGTAACCCGGCTTCGGGACATCGCGCGATGGCTTGGAAGGCGGCGGCGAGGTTTGGATCAGTTTCCCCGGCAAGGTCCCAGCCTCATTCAGCAGGAACAGGGAAATCTGCGCGATGTGCGTGCCGGTGGTGATGTGGATGAAATACTCCTCGTTCTCGCAATCGAAGCGATACCCCCGCGCCCAATCGTGCAGCGCCCCATAGACCGTCTCCAAGTCCCACGGATCCTTGCCATAACTCACCTCATGCAGCCGTGCCTCCGTCTCCGGCGAGACACTGCGAACGTCCGCCAAAACCCGCTCGGACAGCTTGGAGAAATTCGGCTCCGCCAACAACTCCAGCCGGTCCCACAACAAATCCTCATGCTGAAACAAGGAAACCGTCGGCCGCCAGAAATCCCAGCGCGCCACATCGAAGCCACTGTCCATCTTCGTGCCCAGCAATCCGATCACCACTCGCTTCATGGATAAGATGCTAGCGAGGTGGATAGATTTTCTACAATCCAGAAGATTCCCGAAACTTTGCTGAAAATATTATAATCATTCTAATCCCTTTATCACCAATTACTTAAGAGATCGCATCATCCCATTTTTCTCACTTGGCACAGGCCATGCCATACTCATTTCCATCCAACAAACAACCGGATACCCGATCATGGCAAACAAATCCCTCTTTCAAACTCTCCGTGGAGCCCTCGTTCCAGCTGCGACGGTTCGCAACGATGCCGGTGGCGTTGCCTACGAGCTTTCGCCCAAGGCGACACTTGCCCGCTTGGCCGCGACCGGTTGCCTCAGCCGAACCTACTACGCCAGCGCCGAAAGCCAGCTCGACCGCGTGCTGGAACTCGCCCAGCAAGTGGACACCGATTTCCTCGCCCAAACCGCGCTCTACGCCCGCAGCAAGGGCTTCATGAAGGACATGCCCGCATTGCTCTGCGCCGTGCTCGCCACCCGCGATTTGGACCGCCTCACCGAGATCTTCCCTCAAGTCATCGACAACGGGAAAATGCTTCGCAACTTCGTCCAAATCCTCCGCTCCGGAGTCACCGGCCGCAAGTCGCTCGGATCCGCGCCAAAGCGCCTCGTCCGCCAATGGCTCGAACGCGCCAGCGAGCGCCAACTCATCCAGGCCGCCATCGGCAACGATCCATCGCTCGCCGACATTGTGAAAATGGTCCACCCGCGCCCAGCCGACGCCACCCGCCAAGCCTTCTACGCGTGGTTGATCGGAAAACCATGGGACGCCTCCGCCTTGCCGGAAACCCTCCGCGCCTTCGAGGCATGGGAGGCCAACCGCGAGGGAAAGGTGCCGGATGTGCCATTCCAAATGCTCACCGCACTCCAACTTGGCACCAAGGAATGGACCGCCATCGCGGACAACGCCTCATGGCAAACCACCCGCATGAATCTCAACACCTTCCTGCGTCACGGCGTCTTCAAGGATGCGGCGATGATTTCAAAAATCAGCGCCCGCCTCTCCGATCCCGATCAAGTGCGCCGCGCCAAAGTGTTTCCCTATCAGCTCCTCGCCGCGTTCATGAATGCGGACAAGAATCTGCCGGGAAAACTTCGCAACGCCCTGCAAGACGCCATGGAAACCGCCATCGCCAATGTTCCGAAAATCACCGGAAACATCGTGGTCTGCCCGGATGTTTCAGGTTCCATGCAATCGTCCATCACCGGCTACCGCCAAGGCGCAAGCTCGAAGGTCCGTTGCATCGATGTCGCCGCCTTGGTCGCCGCGGCTTTTCTCCGGAAAAACCGCGATGCCCGCGTGCTGCCCTTCGAGTTGAGTGTTGTGGACATCACCCTCAATCCCCGCGATTCGGTGATGACCAATGCCGCCACCCTCGCTGGTGTCGGTGGTGGTGGAACCAATTGCTCGGCCCCGCTTGCTTTCCTCAACCAACAAAACATCAGTCCCGATCTCGTCGTCTTCATTTCCGACAACGAATCCTGGGCCGATCCGCAAGCCCGTCGTGGAACTTCCATGATGGTCGAGTGGGAAAAAATCAAAACCCGCAACCCGAAGGCCAAGCTCGTCTGCATCGACATCATCCCCAACACCACCACCCAAGCACCCGACCGCAAGGACATCCTCAACATCGCCGGCTTCAGCGACAAGGTCTTCGACCTCATCGCCAGCTTCGCCGCCGGTGCCGATGGAACCTCCCACTGGGTCCGCGAAATCGAAAACCAAACTCTAACAAAACACCTGAAATCCGCATGACCAAGGAGCGGCGGAATCCGTCCGCCGATGTCCATGAAAAGCCAATGAATCAAGGCTTGCCTCACCTCATTGGCACACCATGGGCCCTTGCGATTCGGAGATCACCCCTCCTTGATTAACCCTTCACCGCGAATGCCTGGAAAGATTACATTCGAACTATTGGACGCCGGTTCGAGTCCGGCCCCGTGAAAGCGGGTAGCTCAGTTGGATAGAGCAGTAGATATATCTTTCCGAATCCTTGTCGCGGTTCTTCTCACAACGGAGCGCTGGCTTTAGCCGGCGAGTCCATCATCCAAGCGGCGAATGCCCGGTGGAACTACATCATCAAACTGACCTGGTCGCGGGTTCGAATCCCGCCCGGACCACCATCGACGGCCCGGTAGCTCAGTGGTAGAGCAGGAAAAATGTTTCACCAAATACTTGTCGCCGCCCTTTGTTTCCCAATCTCCAATTTCAAATTCCCAATCACCCTTCTCTTCCATGCACACCATCCATAAAACCGACGAAGCCCTTGGCTTCCTGCCGCTCCCGAACGATGCCGGGAAACCGATCACCGTGGTCGGAACCGACGCGATCCGCGACAACTTCGATGAGACCTGCCTCCAGCAGGCCATCAACTCACGCATGGCTCCGGGCGTCACGGATGTGATTCTCAATCCGGACGGACACGCCGGTTATGGTGCTCCAGTGGGATGCGTGATGGTTTCTCCAACTCATATCTATCCGGGACCGGTCGGC
>JALOTR010000288.1 GCA_025457805.1 Akkermansiaceae bacterium
GAAGCCAAGCGCCGGGGGCGGACGCGTGTGTTGGTGCCGGAAATCAATGCACCGGAGGCTGCGGTCATCGAAGGCATTGAAGTGTATCCCATCCGCACGCTCAAGGATGCATGGGACTTTCTGGAAGGGGAAATCGCCATCGCGCCCTTCCAACTGGACCGCCGCGCTTTCTTCAACTCGCATCGGCGCTATGAGGTGGATTTCGATGAAGTCAAAGGCCAGCACTTCGTCAAACGTGCGCTGGAAGTGGCGGCGGCCGGAGGACATAACATCTTGATGGTGGGCCCGCCGGGCACCGGGAAGTCGATGCTTGCCAAGCGCATTCCTACGATCATGCCGGACATGACGGAAAACGAGGCTATCGAAACCACCAAGATTCACTCCATCGCCGGCACGCTCGATACCAAACGCGCTTTTCTCACAACCCGGCCATTCCGATCGCCGCATCATACCATTTCGGATGCGGGTCTGTTAGGCGGCGGCACGAATCCCGGCCCGGGCGAAGTTTCACTGGCGCATCATGGAGTCTTGTTTCTCGATGAACTTCCCGAATTCCGCAGACAGACCTTGGAAGTGATGCGTCAGCCTTTGGAAGACGGCGATGTCACTGTAGCACGTGCCGCGGGTTCATTTACCTTCCCTGCCCGCTTCATGCTGGTGGCTGCGATGAATCCATGTCCTTGCGGTCACTGGGGAAATTCTGGGGAAATTGCCGCCCAGCAATGTCGCTGCTCCTTCCGCCAGATTGAGAACTACCGGCAACGAATTAGCGGTCCATTGTTAGATCGGATCGATTTGCACGTGGAAGTTCCTCCCGTCACCTTCCGCGAGCTTTCCTCAGAGGGCGGCGGAGGTGAATCATCCGCCGTGATCCGTGCCCGCGTCGTGGCGGCACGGGAAATCCAAGCCGCCCGCTTCCGGAAATCCGCCAATGCTACCAATTCCGCCATGGGGCCACGGCAGGTGAAAACCCACTGCAAGCTCGACTCGGAAAGCATGGGCTACCTCGAACACGCGATGCAGGAAATGAATTTCAGCGCCCGGGCGCATGACCGTATCCTGAAAGTCGCCCGCACGCTGGCGGATCTGGCGGGTACTCCTGACATCCGTCCGAACGATGTGCTGGAGGCCATCCAATACCGCTCGCTGGATCGGAAGCTGTTTTCGTGACGAAGGCTCTGGCCGTGATGTAACTGCGGCAATTTCGCTAGTATCGGGACGTGTGCTAAAACCACCTAGCTTGCATATCCATCTTAACGTGGTCCCAGCGAACACTGACAAATCCCGTTCGAAACGGGCGATGATTTATCCGTGGGATGAGGAGCGGACTTGGATCATCCCGTCTTCAACATCGAGGATGCGGTCGAACACATCAAGTGTCCGGTGATCATGGGTGACGACGATGACGCCTGCGTTTTTCTCATGAGCGATCTTGGCGAACAGTTCCATCACTTGTCGGCCTAAGGGACCGTCGAGTGCGGCGGTGGGTTCGTCGGCGAGGATGAGGCTTGGGTTGTTGGCCAATGCGCGGGCAACGGCGACGCGTTGTTGTTCACCGCCGGAGAGGGCGACCGGCAAATTGTTAGAGCGAGCTCCGACTCCGAGGTATTCCAACAACTCCATGGCTCGCGTGCAGGCGGGTTTCGGCGCGACGTCATTCACTTCGAGCGCGATCTGGACGTTCTCCAAAGCCGTTAGAAACGGGATGAGATTGGCCTTTTGAAAGACGAAACCAAGGTGCTGGCGGCGGAACGCGCGGAGGTCCACGAGGGCACGCGGCCCGTCCATCACCGGCTTGCCTCCGATGTGGATCTGGCCGGAGGTCGGTGGATTGATGAGTGCCATGGCGGTGAGTAAGGTGGACTTTCCAGATCCGCTGGGGCCGAACATGCCGACGATTTCACCAGGCGCGATGCTCAGTGAGGCATCTCGCATCGCGACGATTTCCGTGTGTCCGCTGCCGTAAACCTTGCGGAGGTGCGTGACTTCGACAGCGGGCGGCGGGTTCATGCGGAGAGAACGGTGTTAGGTTCCACGTTCATCGCTTTCCAGATACCCAGCAGGCTGGCGAGGGTGGAGATGATGACAACGATGATGGCAAGGCTGACGAGGTCCGAGGGTTCAATCAGCACAAGGCGCGGAAACTTTGGAAACGCATATTGGCCGATCCACCATGCCAGGCCGTAGCCGAATGATCCCATCAGCAATGCCTGCTGAAGGATGAGCCCGCCGATGACGCTGTTGCGTGCTCCTATGAGTTTGAGGAGCGCGATGTCGCGGATTTTGTCGAGCGTAAGCGTGTAAATGATGAGCGCGATGATGATGGTGGAAATGATGATGAGCAGCGCCCGGAACAGTCCGAGTTGGCGTTTCGCTTTGTCCACCATTCCGGAAAGAAGCAGGTCTTTTTGCTCCTGCGTGGAATAGACAGTGATGTCCGGCCAGTTGGAAAGGGTGCGGCGGACGGAGGCAACATCGGCTCCGGGCCGCAGAGTGACCATCACGGCGCTGACTTGTGGCGGGGCGAGCGCGGGAATGCCAGAGGTCAAACCGACCGCACGATCCAGAAGAAGTGGTTGAAGGCGTCCAGTGTCCACGGCTTCGACCCGCGCGCGGCGCGCGGCGCGCTCCAGTCGCAGCGCTTCTCCCGGTTGATCAAACTGGATCGCCATCGCATCACTCACGGTGAAAAAGGTGAGTCCGTCGCCGCTGGTGCCGACCATGCCACGGGTCAGCCCCACGATTTGATAGAAATCCTTGCCCAGACGGATGCGGGTTCCGAGAGGAAGATCTAACGACTCATCGGCGATCATTTCGTAATGCGCCTGGCGCAGTGGACGCCCGGCAACGAGCGAGAGCCAATCACCGCCGTCCTCCGGCCATGACAATCCCTGCACCACCATGCGCAGGGGCTTGCCCTGATGCTCTCGCTGAATGGTATGGGAAACGAAACGCCGGGTCTGGGCCACGCCCGGCACCGCCCTCACACGGTCTTCCAGATTGGCCGGAATGCGCGAGACTTCCGCAAAGGGGCCGCGGGTGTTGCCCTGCACGATCCACAGGTCCGCGCCTACTCGGTCCACTAACAGGGTGGCCTCATGAATGAGGCCGCGATAGATCCCGCCCATGCCCATGACAATCATGAGCAAGAGTCCTATGCCCACACTTGTGAATGCAAATCGTCCCGCATTATGGCGGATGTCGCGGACTGCCAGATTCATGGAAGTTTAATGCGTTGGCCTTCTGCTAGTGGCGATTTCTGACGATCCGGCAGGCGTAGCACCTGCTCGCCCGCAGTCAGTCCCTTCGCCACGGAAAGCTGGTCGGTGGCACGCAGACCGGGTGTGATTTCACGCCACTCCGCCTTGCCACCCGCGTTGACAAAAACTCCCGCACGGCCTTCCTTCCAGGTCACAAAGGCTGATGGCAGGAGAATCGCATCGGACTTACGCCCGGTTTCGATGAAAACCTCGGTGCGTTGGCCAATGGTCCAGTTTTCCGGCAAGGTGGTGACCCGCACGTCCACCAGAAACTCGCGGGTCTCGCGGTCGGTTTCGCGGCCGAGGCGGGACACTTTTCCCGGAAAACTGCGAGTCGGCATCGAGCGAAATGTAATGCGGGCGGGTTGCTCCACCTTCAAGGAAGGCATCGCCGTTTCATCCACCCAAGCGCTCACCCAGATTTCATCGAGTGAGATGATTTCCATCAACGAAGCGCCGGGAACTAACATTTCTCCGGCATCACGGTCACGGCGGATGATGAGTCCGTCATAGGGAGCGTGGATTTCGGTGAAAGCGAGCTGCTTTTGGCGGTAAAGCAGGTTTTTCTCCGCGACCCCAATCTGGCTGGCGGATTCGGCGATGGCGGCATTTGAGCGTTTCAAGTCCGCTTCGGCCACGAGCAGGGCTTCGGCGGATTTATCCGCATCCGACTGGGAAACTGCTTTGGTGACGATCAACCCGCTCATGCGTTCATGATTGAGCTTCGCTTGAGTTAGAACGGCTTCGGAACGGGCGAGATCGGCCTGGACGCGAGCGGCGCTTAATCTTGCCGCCGCGAGCGCGGCCTCGGCGATGGCGACCTGTTGTTTCGACTCCGCATTGTCGAGTCGGGCGAGGAGTTGCCCGGCTTTGACCGAGTCACCTTGATCGACCAGCACTTCCATCAACCGTTCTTGAATCCGGGCACTCATCGTGGTTTTCACCCGCGCCTCCAGAGTGCCCGTGCCCATGACTTCGGCGATGATTTCGCCCTTCACGAGGGTATGTGCAATGACCGAGATCGGTGCGAACTGAAGTTTGTAAACCGCGAGCCCCGCAAGAGTGACGACGATGATCCAAGTTCGAATGCTTTTGAGTGAAGGACGTTTCATGATTCGGATCGATCCGGTTATCCTTGCGGGTGTCAGCGCAACCCAAGCTTGTAAGGCTTGCGATCTGCCTGCCAGGGTCACCGCGCCGGTTGATCGAGTGGGCCTTCGTGTCGAACCACACGATGGCACCGGCAATAAAACAAGAAAAAACCTTCGTTAATTCATTTTTCTGGAATGATGCGACAGAATCCGCAAGATCCGCGCATGTTTCGTTACGGCAAATTGGCAAGGCAGGCTGTTTCAGCGATGAGTTATCTCGCTGAGCGCTATGGTCCGGATGCGGCGTCGATCTCGTCGGCGGAAGTCGGAAGGGTCCGCAATATTCCGACGGCACTGGCTGCCAAGCTCCTCAGCGAGGCGGCGTCGGCAGGACTTACCAAAGGCGTCACCGGCCCAGGCGGGGGCTATCGGCTTGCCCGTCCGCCTGAGGAAATCCGCCTCGCGGACATTGTGGGAATTTTCGAACGGGGAAACACCGAGAGTCCATGTCCCTTCGGCGCGGGTTGGTGTGGAACGGGAAACCCATGTCCACTTCATGATGCCTTTCTGAAGCTGGAGGAAAACGGGCGGCGATTTCTTGAGGATACGACTTTGGCCGTGTTTGTCAAAAAGAAGACAAAGAAGCGGTAACCCACCAAGGATTCAAAACAAGTGCGGGCGACTAACAAGAGCCGCCCGCATCGAATCACCTTTTCCAATCCATCACCCGGCCTTCGACAGCGCGAGCGGAGGAAACAGCACCGAGTTTTCCAGATGGATGTGACGGTGCAGATCTTCTTCCAATTCGACCAGACCCGCGAACAGAGCCCGATAGGTGTTGCAGGCTTCCGGCGGCGCCGTGAAACCGTTCGTCAATTCGCGCATGCGCGCCAGTGCGCCACCCGCATCATCATGTTCTTGGAGCATGACTGCCACCGGTCCATCAAGTGGCATGACGGACGCGCCACCCGCACAAAGGGCTTGAATTGCAGGGAACAAAATCTGCTCCTCCTTCACCATGTGGCTGTCCAGTTCTTCGGCCATGGTGCGAAAGACCTCAAACAACTCAACCAGCGACGGAGTGTGGCCTCCGTGGACCTTGGCGACGCGTTCCGACATGGCATGAATCCGCGGCAGATCCGAACGAAGATACGCATGATGCTTGCTCACGATGTGTTCGATCAACTCCAGCGGCGGTAGCAGCGCCGGGTTGTTTTCAGAAACGCTCGCCCCGGCATTCGCGGCTTCCAGTTGCTCGATCACCGATTGAAGGTTGATGCCTTTCAGCGTGCAGGCCTCGCGCAGAGTGCGACCGCCCTGGCAACAGAAGTCGATGGCAAATGATTGAAAAACCCGCGCTTGTGACGGGTTTTCGGCGACGATCTCCCCTACGGTCCGATCGGACAAGGGAGTTCCAGCGGGAGTGAATACGGTGGCGGTGTGGCTCATGGTGAAAGCAGTTTTCAGAAAATCGCCCCCTAACCAAGAAAAAACTTTCTTTATTTCGTTTTAATGGGCACCTTTTGGCCACGCGCCCGCACACAAGGTGCGGAAGTTCCTAGTTCCTGATTCCCATGATCAATCTCACCAAACTCTGGACTGGCGTTGCCCAGCCCGCTGATGAACTCCGCTACGGCAACCGTAGTAATCAGACGAAAGCGCGTGATCGCAAACCCATCACGGTGTGGAACATCACCCGCACCTGCAATCTGCGCTGCGTGCATTGTTATTCGGATTCCAACGCCATGCAGTATCCCGGCGAATTGACATGGGAGCAAATGCAGAATGTGGTAAAGGATCTCGCCGCGTATCAGATCCCCTCCCTCTTGCTTTCGGGAGGAGAGCCTCTGATTCATCCACGCTTTTTCGATCTGGTGGACACCGCCTCGGAGGCCGGGCTGAAACCCACGATTTCCACCAACGGGACCCTCATCACTCCGGAAAAAGCCGCCCGGCTCAAAGCGGCGAATGTCGCCTACGTCGGCATCTCGCTCGATGGAATTGGTGAGATCCATGACCAGTTCCGCCGCAAGGAAGGTGCGTTTGATGCGGCCGTCCGTGGATTCAAAAACTGTCACGAGGTGGATCAGAAAACCGGACTTCGTTTAACGCTCACTCGCCACAATGTGGAAAACATCGGTCAGATACTCGACTTCATCGAAGATCAGGAAATCCAACGCGTTTGTTTCTATCACCTCGTGCCTGCTGGCCGTGGCAGTGAATTGCAGGTGCTTGAATCCAAAGCCGCGCGCGGTGCCATCGACACCTTGATTTCACGCGTGGAAGCCTGGCACCAGCAGGGAGTAGAGCGCGAAGTGCTCACCGTCACCCAACCGGCCGACGGAGCCTATCTACTGGTCCGTATGGAAAACGAAAACCATCCGAATCTCGCCGAAGCGCGTCGTCTTCTCGAATGGAACGGTGGCGGAGCCAACAGCTCCGGACGTGGCATCGCCAACATTGACACCCAAGGCAACGTCCACCCTGATCAATTCTGGCAAGACGTCATACTTGGCAATGTGAAACAAATGCCATTCTCCAAAATCTGGGAAGGCGGCAATCCGGCATCCGCAGAAATGCTGACATCGATTCGTTCGATCGGGCGACTTTCTTCGCAAGAGCGCCAAGTCCGCATGAGTGGGCCATGTGCCGATTGCAAATGGTTTGAAATCTGCGGCGGCGGATTCCGCACCCGTGCGGCGTTTGCCAATAACGGCGACCTCTGGGGCTCGGATCCCGGTTGCTATCTGACCCGCCCGGAAATTTCCGAAGAATCACTCGCCCTTTCCTGACCCCATGATGGACCGACTCGATATTCTTGGTCGCCCCGACATTGAGCGACTCGTAAACGCCTTCTACACCAAAGTCCGCGCCGACGAGCCGCTAGGGCATGTATTTGATGGGATCGCGAAGGTGAATTGGGAAACTCACTTGCCCAAACTCTATAACTTCTGGGACACGGTGTTGTTTCGCGCTGGAACCTTTCGAGGGAATCCGATTGCCGCACACATGAAACTCATCGAGCATGCGGACTTGAGTTGGCCGATGTTTGAACGCTGGCTGGTGCTGTTTCGTTCTACCGTGGATGAGTTGTTTGCTGGTGAAAACGCAGGCCACATCATTCGATGTGCCGAGGACATGGCGCAGGTGATCCATTCGAAAATCCACGCCATTCCCAATCCTCGATTTAATCCCGAGCGATTGACGCCCGAGCAAAAAGCCCGCTACGCCAGTTACCGCGAATCCCCGCAAGAACCATGAGCTTCCCAGCCTGTCGCCACGCAAAACGCAAGCCCCGGAAATTTTCCAATCCGCTGATATGGCTTGGCAGTGAGCCTTATCGGATCTTTTTCCTGAGCGGGATTTTGTTCAGCATCGCTGGCGTGTTGATGTGGCCGCTTTTTTACAAGGGACACATGACATTCTATCCGGGAGTCAGCCATGCGCGGGTGATGATTCAGGCCTTCGCCGGTGCTTTTGTCGTGGGGTTTCTGGGAACCGCAGGACCGAGGATCCTGAGTGCTCCCCGCCTGAAACCTTGGGAACTGCTGCCATTGTTTCTCCTGCATTTGGCCAGCGGGATTTTCCATCTGCGTGGGGTCACGGTCTGGGGTGACCGCTTGTTTCTCACGCTGCTTCTCGGATTCTCCGCTGCACTTGGAGTCCG
>JALOTR010000289.1 GCA_025457805.1 Akkermansiaceae bacterium
GGGTTTCACGCCGGCCTGTTTGCAATTCTGGTAAAACTCGATGGCTCCGTAGAGGTTCCCGTGGTCGGTCATGGCGACGGCGGGCATCCCCAGCTCGGCAGCCCGTTTGGCGAGATCCTTGGTGCGGATCATGCCGTCGAGCAGCGAGAATTCGGTGTGAAGGTGGAGGTGGACGAAGGAATCTGACATCGGTCACCCGGACGGTAGCGGAGTGGCGACCGAGGGCAAGCGGCGGGTTTGCCAGCTTGGAAAATTCCCCGTTCAGGAACCTGCCAAGGCGGGAATCGTCGTCCCGGGTTTATCGGAAGCTGCGATTCTACCATACTGCATCCAGCGGTAGGCGACGGTGAAGGTCAACCAAACGACCGGGCCTGCAAAAATCAGCCCGACGAAACAAGCAAGCATTCCGGCAATCGTCACCAGCAACCCAAGAACCCAAACGAGGAAGATATTCAGCTTGTTATTGGTGGTGATGGAGGCGCTGTACTTGAAGGAGTCGAATACCCCCAAATTTTTGTCCACAATTGCGTTGAGAAACTGGCCGTAACGGAGAGCAAGGTAAACTCCCGGGACCACCAAGAACAGAAACCCAATTCCTACCATCAGCCCGAATAGGATCGCGGCACCCATTGCCCGCAGGAGCTTGCCACCTTCGCCGAAGAGCATTCCGACCGAAACATCTTTGCCGGAAACCAGATTCAGGGCGATTTTGGTCAGTCCGAGACCAAGAAACATCGAGACAACCTGATTGATTAACTGAGCCACGACAAGAGCTGCGACGCTCGCGCCGCTCGGTTCCGTGGTTCCGCCCATACCGGATGGTGAGAATCCAGTGGTTAACCCTTGGATGAACCCAATCACGAGAGAGAGCCCCATCAGAATGCCGAAATACACCAGGCCCACGAGCAAAATGTTTCCAAACTGCCGCTTTGTGAGTTCGAATGCATGTTTGAGACAAAGCACAGGGTCAATTGGATCGCTGCCAGGGATGATTTCACTCAACCCGGTGCCCGGAGCCGATGTTGGCGCAATCCATGCACTCTGAGGCGCCGAGTAGGGATTCGAGGGATCCGCTGGGGGAACGGCGATCGGATTGGGTTTTGAAACGAAAATCCCTTCCACCTGTCCGGCGGGCACCCAGTCCTTCATCGTCGCATTCCAAACGAGATCCTTGCCTGGATCGAGCATGCCGCTTGCGGCGAGGTCGCGAAGTTTCTCGAAAGACACCGGGCCATTCTGCTGGCCACCTTTTGCGTAATACCACTCGGTCATGTGGTGAGTGATCTATCGGAATCGTCAGGACCTGACAAGGATGGATCAGGCGGGAAACAAGTTTATGCGAAAAAATCGCGGCTTGAATGCAGGGAGGCTCGCGGCTTGATTCGCGCATGGAAGCACATCCGCCCCAATCGCTGCACGATCTCGGTTTCGCCGGGATTGCGAGTGCATTGGAGGAATCCGGCGTGCTCGCCCATCATGCCAAGGCGCTGTGGAGAGCGCTTCACCGCGAGGGAAGACTTGATCTAACAAATCCCGCGAATCCATTTCTCCCGCCACTCCAGCGCTGGATCGATGCGCATGTGGGAGAGGGGAAAAAATATGATCTCGATGCCCCGGAGCAGGTGGATGAGATCCGCAGCAGCGATGGCCTCACACGCAAGTTTCTGCTGCGGCTGCGCGATGGCCAAACCATCGAAACCGTCCTCATGGGCTACGATGGCCGCCACACCGTATGCGTCAGCACCCAGGCGGGATGTGCGATGGGATGTGTGTTCTGCGCCACCGGGCAGATGGGATTCGTCCGGCATCTCAGGCCGGGAGAAATCGTCGCGCAGGTGCTGCATGCACGCCGTGTGCTCAAGGAAATCCATCCCGGGAAACGCCTCCGCAATCTGGTGATGATGGGCATGGGTGAGCCGCTGCATAACATCGACTCGGTGATGCAGGCGCTGGATATCATATCCGATGTGAGAGGCATCGGCATCGGCCCCTCGAAGATCGCCATCAGCACGGTGGGCGTGGTGCCGGGCATCCAGCGCATGGCGGAGGAAAACAGCCCCTATCGATTGGCGGTCAGCCTGCATGGCTCGACCGAAGAGGAGCGCTCGGCCTTGGTGCCTGCGAGCAAAAAGTGGTCGTTGGAAATGCTCATCGCCGCCTGTCGCGATTACGGGCAGAGGACCGGCAAACGGATTTTTTTCGAGTGGACACTCATCGATGGGAAAAACGATTCCCCGGAAACCGCGCATCGATTGGCGGCTCTGTTAGATGGCATCGATGCGCACATCAATCTCATCCCGCTCAATCCTACCGGCGGATTTTCAGGAAATGCGAGCAAGGCGGGTCATGCGTTCCAGCGCATCCTGCGCGAGGCCGGTTTCCCCTGTACCTTCAGGCAACGGCGCGGCATCGATGTGGCCGCGGGCTGTGGCATGCTCAAGGCGGACAAACTTCGCAAAACTCCAATCGCCGTCATTCCGGAAACGGTGAACTGATAGAAAACGGCAGGCGATTTGTGAAATCCGCCCGGTTTCCATCAAGGATCCACCAAGGTCACGGGTGGCGTGATGATCACTGGTGGGAAGGGAGGGAACAAGGGGGTGCCGCCTGGACCGCCGGGAGTGGGGCCGCTCGGGCCGCCGCTGGGGAAGTCGAGAGGATTGGGCATGGCGGCCACCTGATCGGGGACCTGCGAGTCGATGGCTTTGGCGCTCTTCGCACTTTTCGCGCTTTTGGAACTCTTGGAGCTGTATCCACCTTCGCCGCTGTTGGCGTCGTAGCGGGCGAGCAATTCCTGGATTCCGGCCAAGGCATCCGGCACGGTGGCGATGGCGCATTGGGAAACCATCCGGATCGTTTCCGGTGCGGCGTTGATGGCGGTCTCGACGATGGAAACGACGGTTTCCACATCGGCGTCGCTGGCTTTGATCGCGGATTTTACGATTTCACAGGCGCAGGATGGATTGGCCGTGACTTCCTTTTCCACCACTTCCAGCAGCGATGATTCGTCGATGCGGACGCGCTGGCTCACGGAAAGGGAAATACCCTGGCAATCGGACTCCGGCGTTCCGCTTTCCCGATACGTGGCGGAAATGAGGGCGAGGTCGTTTTTCACTTCTTCCACAGGGAGATCCGCCGACGCGCTGGCTTCGCCGGATGCCACTTGGCGGAAGGGAGACGGGCGATTCAACACCGTGAGATCGACCACCGCTTCGACCGGGCGGGTGCGGCGCAGGCTGGGTTCGAGGGTGGCAACATCCTGGGCTGGAATCGCGGCAGCGCGATCACTTGGAGAACTTTGTGCCCTTTGGGAAAACGGCAGGTCTTCCGGCGTCAGGGCCTCGCTGCGCAAAACTTCGCCCGATCTGCGAACCGAAGCGCTTTCGGAGAGGTTCTGGGCGGACAAGGGCGCGAGCAGGCTCAGGAACAGCGGTGCGGCGGAGTAAAATGACGTTTTCATGCAGGGAGGGCCGCACGAAAACACCAGATTTATAAAAAATAACAAGAAATATTTTTAAGATTTCCGTATTATCGCCGACTCCATATCATCCACGTTTCCGTTCCAGCAGGATCATCATCAGGAAGGAAAGGAAGAGATTGAGCTCCTCGCGAGGCGTCACGTCGGAGAGTTTCTCGATCTGGAATCGTCCTTCCCAGAATGCAGGCTGCTTGGTCAGGCGCATGGCGGGAGTACCAATGCTGCGGGTGGCGATGTAAGAGGGATGTAAAAAATACCCGCTGAACATGCCGAGAATCGGAATTTCCCCGAGGATGCCATCGAGCACCTTGACCCACGCATTTCCCTCTTGGATAGAGAAATCCGGGTTGCTGTCGCCGGGATTGAAAACCTCGTAGTGGGCCTTCCAAAGCGAGCGCCAGCCACGACGACCGACACTGCCGATGGGGGCGTTCTGGGCATCGGTGAAAAAATATCGCGCTGACCAATCGATCACCTTGTTGGCCTTGATTTCGGCGAGGCGGGTGCCTTGGGATTTGTCCGTCCAGATTTCCACGTGCTCCCTGAATTTCAGCAACTTCTGCTTGGTGTAGAGCACGGTTTTCCCGGAGGCGTCCGTCACCGTGGCCTGGCTTGCGAGGGCGAGGATCTTGAAGGAAAGGGTGAGCGGATATTGCAGACCCTGGAGTTGGCGCGAGATGTCATCCGGGGCCGGGAAGGCCGGGATCGCTGGAGTGGCGTAGGGATTGGTCGGGTCCATGAGGAAGGGATTCGGATTTCAATAACTGCGGCCCCAGATTGCCCGCGTGGTGGTTTCCGCTCCGGTGAGGATGCATTTGGAGCCCTGGGGCGCAGGCAGCGTGACGGTGTCCAAGGGGATGCAGCGGATGGTGATTTTGTGCTGTTTGGAGAGTTCATCCTCCTGCGCCGCCGTGCCAGCCCAGGGAGTGATCAGCCAACCGGGATTTTCCTTGCTCCAATGCGCGTGGAAATCCTCCAGCGAGTCACAGGTCGTGATATTCGCATCGCGGAACTCCGTGGCCCGGGTGAGAAGATTGTGATGAATCTCATCGAGAATCTCCGCAGCCGAGCGGATGAAATCCTCTTTCACCGGGAAATCCTTGCTTGCCACCGGTTGATCGCGCCGCTGCACGCAGACCTTGCGGGTCTCGATGTCACGGGGACCGATCTCGATGCGGATGGGCACGCCTTTTTTGATCCATTCCCATTTTTTCACTCCCCCGCTCAGGTCGCGGGTGTCGACGTGGACGCGCAATGGCTCGCCGCGATAGGTCTGGTGACGGAGGGTTTCGGCAAGCGCCTGGCAGGAGGCCACGACGGCTTCCCGCGTATCTTCCTTGGGCGTGATGGGCATGATGACGATCTGTTGGGTCGCGACGCGCGGCGGCAACACCAACCCGTCATCGTCCGAGTGGGCCATGATGAGAGTGCCGATCATGCGGGTCGAGACACCCCACGAGGTGGTGTGCGCGTGCTGCACCGTGCCATCGCGGCCGGTGAATGAGATGTTTTGCGCCTTGGAGAAATTCTGACCAAGGTAATGGGAAGTGCCGGCTTGGATCGCTTTGCGGTCCTGCACCATCGCCTCCACGGTCAGCGTCATGTCTGCTCCGGGGA
>JALOTR010000290.1 GCA_025457805.1 Akkermansiaceae bacterium
GCCTCGCTGGTGGGAATGCTGCCTCCGGGTGTATTATCTACATTTATAGAATGTTTTCCTGCCGCAGACTTCCAGATTGTGGTGAAGGAGGATGGTTTGTCGGCAGGGACGGGGGAAGGACTTGATTTCGAGATCGACTATGTGGACCGTGTCCCCCGCGATGTTGTTAGAAGGGATCTGTTGGTTGAGCAGTTCTCGGCCTATGTGGCACCTTTCCACGAACTGGGGCAGAAGTCGCGGATTTCCCATGCGGATTTGGCGCGTTGTCTTCTGGTTTTTCCGGACCGTCTTACCCAGGATTGGTTGTTGCCGCAGATGGAGCGGGGATTGGTAAAACTAAGAAAATCCATTTTGCCGGGGCCTGATGCATCGCGTGAATTGGCGCGCCAAGGCCAGGGAGTTGTGTTTCTTCCGGGATGGGCGGGCGGAAGCGCGGTGAGGGATGGGTCACTCGTTTGCCTGAAATTGCAGGGTCTTGAATTCCGCAGGACTTGTTGTGCGTGGTGGTCCCCGAACCGTCCGCTGACTTGGGTTGCTGAGGTTTTTCTGAGCCTGTTGGCGGCTAAAACCGGTGTCCAGGCAGAGGCCGAATAGGCCGCCCATCTCATGCGGGGAGCAGGAGCCTCGCGGTCTGCTCATTCGGAGCAACCTGTGCGGGAAGGGCTGCGAAGTCTTCGAGCAGCAACAGTTCGCTCACGAGTTTTGGGATGTCCGGCACGCAATCCAGATGGAGTGAGGCGAAGGAATGTTCCGTTGCGGCTTGTTCGAGGATGCCATGGCGCACCGAGGGTTTCCCACACTTGAGCAGCCGCTGGATTGCAGCGCTGAATTCGGCCTGCGTGCGGAGACGGTTGCGCCCGGAGCTGATGAGTTCACAGGTGGAAAGGGCCAGCGAGGGTTGTTGATCGATCACGTCCTTGTGGCAAACCATCACGAGTTTCTGGGAGAATTTCCCGGGTGTGAATCTGGGATCGCGTTTTCCCAGACCGCTTGCTTCCGCGTGGAACCCCCAGGGTGATGGCGCGATGATGGCGTCCAGTGCTTCCGCCTCAAGCGCATGGATCATGAGGTCCATGGGCAGCATTCTGAAGGAGAGTTCGATGGAGAGGCTGTCTTTCCAGTGGGCGAGCCACTCTCGCGACTGGGCCTTGGTCAGCGAGTTCTGGCTCTCGACACCGATGGTGAGGCGGGCGGGCAGTTTGGCCTTCGCGGTAGCCTGGGGTGGGTAGAACGACTTGTGGATCGGCTCGCGCAGGACCAGTTCCGTGGGGCAAGCGTGGACGAACATCATGACTTTCCAATCCGCCCGCTGGCCGGGCAGGGCCAGGACATCGGAAACGAAGATTTCCCAAGGAATGATTCCGCCTTGGAGTTTCCGGGTGAGCATGTCCCGGGAAATTTCTCCGTAGCTTGCGAATGCCTTGAGATGAAATGGAAATGCGCCTTCGGCATGCCGACCGAGGTCGTCCCGCGCGAAGAGCGGCAGAACCTCCAAAGATGGCAAGATGCCCAGATATTCGGCTTTAGCCCTTATCATCGGTTAGAAACTAATGAATGAATCGGGGGCAGATGGAAAACAGCCCGGATACTTTCGGTGCGCGAGCACTCCGCAGCGGGCGCGGTGAGCAGTTGGCATACCAAAAGACAGGCCCGGCATCCCTGGCAAACGAAGCGATCTCTTCTGTGGGCGGCGAGCCAGTTGGGGCCGGTGCCGTGTTCGACTTCGACGGGGACCTCGTGGGGGAGGGGGAGGGCGCTGCGCATGATGTCGAGGATGCCGGGGACGAGTTCTTCCTGCTCGGCGAGAGCGAGGTCGAAGACGAGTTCGTCGTGGACTTGGAGGAGCATCCGGGATTGGCAGGATTTTTCCCGCAGGAGGGCATCGATGCGGATCATAGCGATTTTGATCATGTCTGCGGCGGTGCCTTGGATGGGGGTGTTGATGGCGGCGCGCTCGGCGTTGCCGCGGATGTTCTGGTTGCCGGAGTTGAGATCCGGGAAGTATCGGCGGCGGCCGCTGAGCGTCTCGACATAGCCTGCCTCGCGGGCCTCGGCGATGGTGCGTTCCATGAATTCCTTGATGGCGGGATACTCGCGGAAGTAGGCCTCGATGATGGCGGAGGCTTCGGCCCGGGGAATGGCGAGGCGCTGGCTGAGACCGAAGGCGGAAATGCCATAGATGATGCCGAAGTTGACCATCTTGGCGGTGCGGCGCATGTCGGAGGTGACATTTTCCGGTTCGACCACAAAGACCTTGGAGGCGGTGTTGGTGTGGATGTCCGTGTTGTTGCGGAAGGCCTCGATCATGGTGGCGTCGTTGGCGAGCGCGGCCATGACGCGAAGTTCGATCTGGGAGTAATCGCAGGAAAGCAAGGTGAAGCCGGAGCGCGGCACAAAGGCCTTGCGGATCTTGCGGCCGGCTTCGGAACGGACGGGGATGTTCTGGAGGTTGGGATCGGAGGAGGCGAGGCGTCCGGTGGCGGCGATGAGTTGGTGGAAATGGGTGTGGATGCGCCCTGTTTCCGCGACGATGTGGGTGGGCAGTGCGTCGAGATAGGTGGACTTGAGTTTGGTGGCCTCACGCCATGAAAGGATATCGGCAATGATGGGATGTTTGCCTTCGAGGGTGGCGAGGGTTTGTTCGTCGGTTTTGTATTGGCCGGTCTTGGTTTTCTTGGCTTTGTCTGCCAGTCCGAGTTGATCAAAGAGAATCTCGCCGAGTTGTTTGGGCGAGGCGATGTTGAAGGAACGGTCGGCGTGGTGGTGAATGGATTTGGCGAGTTCGTCGATCTGTTGTTGGAGTTCCACGCCGATGGTGCCGAGGGCATGGGGATCGACAGAAATTCCTTCCATCTCCATGCGGACGAGAACCGGGAGCAGCGGGCATTCGATTTCGCTGAGAACTTTGTGTTGGCCTGCGTCTTCCAACAGCGGGCGGATCTTCGCGGCGAGCTGCCATGTGACATCGGCATCCTCGGCGGCGTATTCGGCGAGGGTTTGGAGAGGGATGGCGGCGATATCGAGTTCTTTGGAGGCCTTGGTTTTCTCGGCGAAATTGAAGAGATCATCCGTCGCTGCGGATTGTTCAGCAGGCGGGGCGGCGATTTCCGCAAGTTTGACGGGAGTGTAGCCGAGCAGGATTTCTGATAGATAATCCATCGAGTGGCGGCGCTCGGGTGAAACCAGGGTATCGGCGAGCATGGTATCGAAGAAAGGGCCGCAGACTTCGAAACCGTGGTGAAGCAGGATGGAGAGGTCGAATTTGAGATTGTGGCCGATCTTTTCCGCGTTGCTGGAGAAGACAGTCTGGAGATGGGGAATCAGTGATTCGGAAAAAGGAAGATACCAGCCTTCATGGGCTTTCCATGAGAAAGCGATCCCTAACAGTTTTGCGCCGAAGCGATCGAGTGAGGTGGTTTCGATATCGAAGCAGAAGGAGTTCTGTTTGGAAAGTGAGGTGAAGAGTTGTTGTTGGAGTTCGGGCGTATCGGCGAGTTGATAGTTATGTGCAACTTCGCGGATGGATTTATAGGTTTGGAAAAGCGTGGGGGTTTCGGTGGAGGGGGAGTTTTCGGGCGGAATGGAGTCTGCGCTCCCGCTGTTAGGAAAAAGGCGCTTGGTGAGTGAGCGGAATTCGAATTCGTTGAAGAGGGTTTTGATCGCTTCGTCATCGCGAGGGGACAGGACGAGGTCGTCCCACGTGACATCCACTGGCACATCGATGATGATGGTGGCGAGATCTCTGGAAAGCAGGGCTTGGTCTGAATGGGTTTCGACTTGTTCCTTTTGTTTGCCTTTGAGTTTGGCGGTGTTGGCGATGAGGTTCTCGATGTTGTCAAACTCGGCGATGAGTTTCTGGGCAGTCTTGGGGCCGATGCCCGGGACGCCGGGGATGTTGTCTGACGCATCTCCCATCAGGCCTAACAGATCGATGATTTGTCGCGGCTCTGCGACGCCCCAGATTTCGGGGAGTTTTTCGAGAGTGATGATTTCGTGGTCGTTGCCCTTGCGGCCGGGTTTCCACATGAAGGTCTGCGGGGAGAGGAGTTGGGCGAAGTCCTTGTCCGGAGTGACCATGAAGGATTCGAAGCCAGCGGGTTCGGCGCGTTTCACAAGGGTGCCGATGATGTCGTCTGCCTCGAAGCCATCGATTTCCAAAACGGGGATGTGGAAGGCGCGGCAGAGTGCCTTCACGTGGGGGATGGCGGCGGCGAGTTCTTCCGGCATTTCATCGCGCTGCGCCTTGTAGGCGGGGTAGCGGATGTGGCGCGGGGTGGGGGCGGAGGTGTCGAAGGCGACGCCGATGTGGGTGGGCGCTTCTTTTTCCAGGATGGCCAGGAGTGTGTTGATGAATCCGTAGAGGGCGGAGGTATTGACGCCTTTGGAATTGCGGATGGGGGCGTGGATCAGCGCGAAGTGGGCGCGATAGATGAGGGCCATGCCGTCGAGCAGGAAAAGGCGGTGCATGGCGCAAGCTTGGCGGCGGGCCTGCGGGGAGTCGAGAGAATGTCAGGATGCGCGGAGTGGTGCATCATGGATCATCGCCACCGATGGACCGGGTCTGGATGCGGAAAAATGCGCGGGGGCCGGGTGCGGAGTCGGTGATGGTGACTTTGGCGCGTTGGCCTGGCAAAGGTTCCTCCGTGACGGCGAGGGAGCCGCTCCACAGGCTGTTGCCGGTCCGGGTGGCGACGGTGGTCCAATCCGGGACGGTGAGGTTGGTGGCTCTTTCGATGCGGAAGGTGAGGGTGGGAGCGGGTGTGCGGATTTCAAAACTGAAATCCGCTCGTGTGGGCTGGCGCCGGATGGACTGGGTATCGGCAAGGCGCCGACGCTCCTGATGCGCCTCGTAGCGGGTGAGGGCTTCGAGGAAATAGTAGTCGCCATAAATCAGCGAGTTGTAGGGGAAACTCCAGCGCTCGCTGCAGCCTTTGAGGATGCCGGGGAAAGCCAGATCGTTGGCTGCACAGAAGTAGTCCGGGTCCGTCCCAAGGTCCGGGCCGTCATAGGTGATGAGGCAGTGGAGCATGTCGCGGGCGGCGTTC
>JALOTR010000291.1 GCA_025457805.1 Akkermansiaceae bacterium
TCCATCCCCCAACCTGCATCCCCTCCCCCAGTTGTTATGCCTTCCGTGAATCGACTTTCCGATATTGAAACCAAACTTCGCGCCGTGGTTCTTGAGTTGTCAGGAATCAAGGTCGATGACGACAAGGCCACCTTCACCGAGTTGGGCTTTGATTCCCTTTTCCTCACCCAGGCCAGCCAGACGATCCAATCGCGCTTCGGCGTCAAGGTCACCTTCCGTCAAATGCTCGGCGACCTCTCGTCAGTTGCTGCCCTTGCCAAGCACCTTGATGCGAGCATGCCTGCAGATGCGATCGCCCCAGCCGCGCCTGTTGCTGCGGCACCGATGGCAATGCCGATGGCCGCTGGAAATCCGTTAGAGCAACTCCTCGCGAACAATCTCCAGATCATGCAGGCCATGCTTGCAGGACAATCGCCGACCCCTGCCGCAGCGCCATCGAATGGCCTGAGCACCATCACCTGGCCCGCCCACCTCAACCGAACTGCTGTGGCGAACACACGCTTCGGCCCCTACAAGCCGATCGAAAAAGGCGAAAAGGGCGGCCTTACGGACACCCAGCAGAAGGCTCTGGAAAAACTCATCGCCCGCTACACGGCCAAGACTCCTTCATCAAAATCCTACACCGCCGAGCATCGCCCGCATTTCGCGGATCCACGCGCGGTTTCCGGATTCAAATCGATGTGGAAAGAGATGGTTTATCCGATTGTTTCCGCACGCAGCAAGAATGCCCGCATCTGGGACATCGATGGCAACGAGTATGTGGATATCACCATGGGCTTCGGCACCTATTTCTTCGGTCACTCACCCGAGTGGTTAACGGATGCCATCGCTGATCAACTCAAGACCGGCATTGAGATCGGGCCGCAGTCGGTTATCGCTGGCAAGCTCGCCAAGTCCATCTGCGATCTCACCGGCATGGAACGTGCCACTTTTTGCAACACCGGTTCGGAAGCCGTGATGGCCGCCATGCGCCTCGCCCGCACGATCACGGGCAGGAACCGGATTGCGTATTTCACCGGTGATTATCATGGCATGTTCGAGGAAGTGCTCGTCCGCGGATCATGGGTGGATGGCGTTTACAAAGCGCAGCCCATCGCGCCTGGCATCCCGCAATCCTTGGTGGAAAACATGCTCGTGCTCGACTATGCGGATCCCGCATCGTTGGAAATTCTCCGCGCCCACGCCCATGAACTTGCCGCCGTCATGGTCGAGCCTGTTCAGAGCCGCGCTCCCGGCCTGCAACCGCGCGAGTTCATGCATGAGGTGCGTGAAATCACCGCGAAATCCGGCACTGCGCTTATCTTCGACGAAGTGGTGACCGGCTTCCGTTGCGCACCGGGTGGTGCCCAAGCCTACTTCGGCGTGCAAGCGGATATGGCCACTTATGGCAAGGTCATTGGTGGTGGCATGCCCATCGGCGTGCTCGCTGGAAAGCGCGAATACCTCGATGCCCTCGATGGTGGTGCCTGGAGTTATGGAGATGATAGTTTCCCGGAAGTGGGCGTCACCTTTTTCGCCGGAACCTTCGTTCGTCATCCGCTCGCCATGGCCGCCGCATGGCGCGTGGTGCAGCACCTTCAAGGCGAAGGCCCGCGTTTGCAAATTGACATGGAGGAACGGGTCGCCCGCCTCTGCCGCACGCTCAACAACCACTTCGAAGACATCGGCGTGCCGATCCGTATTCCGCACTTCAGTGCCTATGCGGTCATCGAGCATGCCCATGAATTGAAACACGCCAGCCTGCTCTGGTATTTCCTCCGTGAAAAAGGCGTACACGTCTGGGAAGGTCGTCCGCTTTATTTCACCACCGCCCACAGCGATGAGGACTTCGATCATGTCATCAAAGGTTTCACGGAAGCCGTCGCGGAAATGCAGGCTGCTGGTTTCCTCCCCGCATCCCGCGAAGGATGCTTGCCCGCTCCCACGGCTTTCCCTCGCTTCGACACCGCACCCACCACCGAGGCTCAGCGCGAGATTTTCCACGCAGTGCAGATGGGCGATGAGGCAAATTGTGCCTTCAATGAATCCAATATCATTCACTTCCACGGCCCGCTCGATGTGGCTATTCTGAAATCTGCGCTCCACGACATCGTCGTCCGCCATCCCGCGCTTCGCAGCACTTTCTCGGAAGATGGAAACAGCCAGTATTTCCACCCTTCGGCTCGCAGCATCGAGTTGATCGAACACGACTTCTCCAGCATTGATGCACATTCGCCCTCTGCGCTTTTGCCCCTTTCCCTGATCAAGCGCTCCGAGAGTTCGATGCCGTTCAATCTGACAAACGGCCCCCTGGTTCGCTTCGAACTGGTGCGCCTCTCCGGCCAGCGCCATGAACTTCTCTTCACGGCGCATCACATGGTTTGCGATGGATGGTCCTTCGGCATGATCCTTGCGGAACTCGCCCAAGCCTACAATGCCCGCAAGCTTGGCAAGCTCCCCACCCTGCCGCCTGCCATGTCGTTTGCCGACTATGCACGCTTGGAAGTCTCCAACAAAGGCAGCCAGGAAAGCATGGATGCGGAAAACTATTGGGTCGCCCGTTTCAGCGATGGTGCCCCCGTGCTCGATCTGCCCACCGACCGTCCCCGTCCGCCGGTGAAGACCTATCATGGTGCGATGGAACACATCACCATTGATCCTGCACGTTTCGAGCGATTGAAAAAGGCATCGCCCAAACTGGGTGGCACACTGTTTGCCACATTGCTCTCCTCCTTCGCCACCTTGTTGCACCGCATCACCGGCCAGGAAGACGTCGTCATCGGAGTCCCCGCCGCAGGCCAGACCCGCATTGGTCGTGACGAACTCATCGGGCACTGCCTCAACTTCCTGCCCCTGCGTCTCAGCCCGGGTGCGGATCGTCCATTCCGCAGCTTCGCCGCCGAGGTGAAGGAGCAGGTGCTCGAAGCATATGACTATCAAGACTACACCTTCGGCAGCCTGCTCCGAAAAATCAAACTGCCACGCGATACCAGCCGCGTGCCGCTGGTTTCTGTGATCTTCAACATCGACAAGAACGGTCTCGATCAAATCCGCTTCGATGATCTCAAGTTCGATGTCGAAACCAATCCGAAACAATTCGTCAACTTCGATCTGTTCTTCAACCTCGTGCAAACCGACGAACGTCTGATCGTCGAGTGCGAATACAACACCGACCTTCACGAGAAGGCCACCATCCTCAGCTGGCTCGATGCGTTTGAACAACTCATCGAATCCGTCATCAACGACGGCGATGCCACCTTGAAGGATCTCGAAATGCTGACTGTGGCCGACCGCCGCACCCTGGCCGCGTGGAATGCCACTGACCGCCCACTGCCGCAGGAGCCATCCATTCATCGTTTCTTCGAAGAGCAAGCCTATCATCACCCAAAATCCATCGCACTGAGGGCTGAAAACCGCACCTTCACCTATCAGGAACTCGATCGCCACGCGAACGCGCTTGCTTTTGAACTCCAGCGCAATGGAGTCGTCCGTGAAACCCTCGTCGGTGTCTGCGCCGAGCGCCGTGCGGAAACGGTCGTCGCCATCCTCGCCGTGCTCAAGGCGGGTGGTGCCTATGTGCCGATTGATCCGAAGTATCCGAAGGACCGCATCGCCTACATTCTTCAGGACGCATCCGCCCCCATCCTGCTCACGCAGCATTCCCTTGCGGATTCACTTCCACCGGAAAATGGCAGCCGCCGCATTTTCATCGATGATGTGCTGCAATATTCATCGGATCGTCCCGCAAGCGAAACGGTTCCCACAGATCTCGCCTATGTCATCTATACCTCCGGCTCGACCGGCCTGCCCAAGGGCGTGGCCATCGAACATCGGAATGCCATCGCCCTGATCGCCTGGGCACAAGGCGTCTATCAACCGGATGAACTTGCAGGCGTGCTGTTTTCCACCTCGATCTGTTTCGACCTTTCGATCTTCGAAATGTTCGTCACGCTTGCCTGTGGCGGCTCCTTGATCCTTGCGGAAAATGCACTCGACCTGCGCGATCATCCGCATCGCGATCACATCACCCTGATCAACACCGTGCCCTCGGCCATCACCGAGTTGTTGGATGCAGACCTCATTCCAGCATCCGTCAAGACCATCAACCTCGCGGGCGAAGCGCTTACCGAAATCCTTTCGGACCGCCTCTACGCCGCGATCCCCGGAGTCAAGGTCTATGACCTCTATGGACCTTCCGAAGACACCACCTATTCCACCTTCACGCTCCGCGTGGCCGGAGGGCGTGCGACCATTGGAAAACCGATCACCAACACCAAGGCATACATCGTCAGCGAACAAGGCAAACTGCTGCCTCCCGGCGTGGCAGGCGAACTTCTGTTAGGTGGAGCCGGCTTGGCGCGTGGATATCTGAACCGCCCCGAACTCACTGCGGAGAAATTCATCCATCATCCGGAATTCGGCCGTGTCTATCGCACTGGCGATCGTGTCCGGTTCTTTGAAAATGGCGATCTCCAGTTCCTCGGCCGCCTCGATCACCAGATCAAACTCCGCGGCTACCGCATCGAGTTGGGTGAAATCGAATCCTTGTTAGAGAAACATCCGTCGGTCTCCAAGGCCGTGGCCCATGTCGATGACAAGCGCCTTGTCGCGTATGTCACGCCTGCCATGAGTGGCGAAAAGACCGATGGCGATGGCACCGGCATCTGGCAGGACCAATGGGACCTACTCTACAAGTCCGCCATCGATCAAACAGGCAGTGAAAAGCTCGACCGCCTCGACTCGGTCATCGCCGGTTGGGCCGGAGTGGAGAACCTCGACGCGCAAGTCACCGAATGGATCGACACCACCATCGAGCGCATCAAACAGTATAACGGACGCCGCATTTTCGAAATCGGTTGCGGCACCGGCCAGATCCTCTCGCGCCTCGCCGCAGACTCCGAGTGCTATTGGGCAGCGGACATTTCCAAGGTCGCCATCGAAGCCTTGGAAAACAATCACCCGCTGCCACAGGTCAAACTCTTCCATCGTCCGGCCGATGATTTCAGCGAGATCCCGGATGCGCACTTTGACACCGTGATCATCAACTCCGTGGCCCAGTAT
>JALOTR010000292.1 GCA_025457805.1 Akkermansiaceae bacterium
TCGCTCCAGTGTCACGGTCAACATTGATCTCGTTCTCGATCATGTTCGCCTCGTCCCGAGGATCACACGGTCCCTGACGGTGGCCACCGAGCCGCCCCTGGCAGTCGGGATCAATCTATCACCCCTGGATGACGCTGGCCGCGGACCGGGAACTTCGCCTCTGGAAAGGAGCTTTCCCAATATGACCGCAGTGACGGTATCTGCTCCGCTTTACGCGGTGGGATATCGATTTGTCCGATGGATGAGGGACGGTATCGAGTTTTCCATCAATCCCAATACCACCGTGGTTCTGAACTCCGATCATGCACTGACGGCCGTGTATGAAGAAGGTCCGCCATCCATCACCAAACAGCCACTTGGAGCCAATGTGAGAATCGGTGACCGCTTCGTCATGGAAGTGGAAGCGGTGGGAACGGGAACGCTCCAGTATCAGTGGCGGCGGAACGGAGAACCGTTGTCTGGAGCTCAATCCAGTATCTTCACCATCGCGGAGGTTCTTGAGGGGGATCTTGGAACCTATGATGTCGTGGTATCCAATGGAGGGGGCGAAGTCGTGAGTTCCGCCGCCGTCGTCGGTATTCTCACCGCGACTTTGGTCAATGGAAGCTTTGAGAATGGTCTGGATGGCTGGCTCGCAGCTGGCAATCTCACCATTCAGTCCGCGTTGCCATACCGAACGACGGATGGTGAAAAAATCGTTGCGTTCAACAGCGGCAACAATGTGCCGGGTGGGCAGATTTCCCAAACCTTTGCCACGGCGCCCGGACAGGTGTATGTGGTTTCAATGGACACCGGAGTCCTTGCTTACAACACATTGGAGCAACGAATGGAAGTGAACGTCACGGGCAGCACAAGTCTCGCGAGCAGGACTTATGCCATGCGTGGGCTGGGCAATGGAACCAATCTCTGGGTTCCCCGAAGTTTTACCTTTGTGGCCGATGGTGCTTCCGCAACCCTCGTGTTTCGGGATCGATCCACTCAAACCAATGTGATTGATCTGCTGTTGGACAATGTGAAAGTGGTCTCGATGGTGATGAGGTCCCTGGTGGTGCGATCATCTCAGGTGTCCGGAGTCAATGTGTCCGCGAGTCCGCCCGACAGTTTGGGCCGAAGTGGTGGAGCTACTGACTGGAGTCGGACCTATTTGAATGAAACCATGGTGACTTTGACCGCACCTTCCACTTCGGGGGCATACAGGTTCCAATCGTGGACACTGAATGGCCAGGTCATCAGCAGCAACTCCACCCTGAGTGTCAATATGGATGCGGATAAGGTGGTGGAAGCCGTGTATGCCGCAGGGCCTCCCGTCATCACCCGGCAGCCGGTTTCCACATCGGTGGCACCAGGTGCCACTGCGAGTTTTGTGGTGGAGGCTGCCGCTGTCGGAGAATTGAGTTACCAGTGGCGGTTCAATGGCAATCCGATTCAAGGGGCAAACGCGGCTACTTATACCATCGCATCTGTCAATACAAGCAATGCGGGCAGCTATGATGTATCGATTTCCAGTCCATCCGGGGCCATTGCAAGCAGCGTGGCGGTATTGCAAATTACTGCCACGTCCGTTGCAACCCTCACCAATGGAAGCTTTGAATCCGGGATGACTGGGTGGACAGGCACCGGGAATCATTATGTGCAACTCACCGGAGCCAATCCGAATGTGAATGGGGTCCGTTTTCTGGTGTTCAATGGTGCGAATTCGACACCGAACGGAGTGGTTTCTCAGACTTTCGCGACCACTCCGGGTCAAAGTTATGGGGTGACTTTCCGCATGGGGGTTCTTGCTTTCAATACACTGGAGCAGCGGATGCAGGTGGATGTGATGGGAAGTTCCTTGATTCGCACGCAGACCTATGGCCTCACCGGCCTTGGTGGCGGAACTGTGCGATGGCAGGAGCTGAGTATTTCATTTGTCGCTAATAGTGCATCCACGACGCTTGCATTTCGAGACCGTTCGACGACAAGCAATGCAATCGATCTCTATCTGGATCATGTAAGAATCCAAGGCGGGAGTATGCTCCAACCGATGTCGGCTGCAACTGCTCCACCGATGACGCGTTTGGTCCAGAAACTGATGTTGACTGAATCGCAGGCCCCGCCCGCTCCGCAATTGGAGATGATCGGTGGAGAGGTGCGTCTCACTCTCGATGTGGAAATTCCTGGTTTGTATCATCTGGAGAGGTCCGACAACCTGCTCCGCTGGGATCGGGTGAAGAGCCAGCAAGTGGATCAAGCCGGTCCGCTGGTTTTTGCCGATGATGCCGGGAGCGAAGGAAAGATGTTTTATCGCATTGAAGTCCCGTCAAGCGGACTCTAAGCGTCAAACCAAAGCGATTTCAAATACGGCTCATCCGTAAAATCCTCAGGCATCGCCGCGTGCCGCGCCTTCATCGGGCGGGGGAGGGCGGATGAGATTTGGCGTTCGAATTCCCATGGCGACATGCGGCGGAAATTGGTGCAGCAAAGCAGGGTGCCACCCGGAGCCAGCACTGCGGCCGCCAAGGCGGCGAGTTCACCGAAGTCGTTCTCCACACGGAAGACCTTGCCCTTTTCGTCGCGCGAGAAGGTGGGAGGATCGAGGATGATGATATCAAATTGGCGGCCTTGTTTGGCAAATCTCCGCAGCCAGTGGAAGGTATCGCCCTTGCAGAAATGATGGGCTGAAGGATCCAGATTATTGTGGGTGAAATTGCGTTTCGCCCAGTCGAGAAAAGGTTGCGACAAATCCAGCGTGGTGGTTTCCGCACCTGCCATGGCGGCGGAGACGGAGAATGCGCCGGTGTAGGCGAAGGCATTGAGAACGCGTTGTCCGGGGCGCGCCTGTTGCCGAAGACTCCGGCGGTTCACACGCTGATCGAGAAAGATGCCTTGTGAGTAGCCGGACTGAAATGAGATCTCATATTGGATTCCATTTTCAAGAATCAGGAAAGGCTCCAAAACATCATCACCACATAACTTCGTGGGCGATTCCTTCTGGTGCTGGTCCAGCCGTTTCCAATAACATGACCCATTGCGATCTCGCAATGATTGGGAAACACCATGTGGAATGGCCGATCCCGTGGTGGAGAGCAGCCAGCGTCCGGCATAAGTTTCCAGAAACATCCCAGGAAATCCATCGCCCGCGCCGTCCACCAGTCGGAGTGCGTTGGTGGTATCGTCCAGCAGTGCATCGCGCTTGGCGATGGCGGCATCCAATGGATCGGGCATGGGTGTTCTAATGGGTCTGGCGGTTCTGCCGGGAGATGATGAGTGTGGAAATGATGCCGCAGCCGATGATGAAGAGGAGAATCACGGAGGCACAGTATTTCTGAGTTTCGATCTCATCTGTAGGCTCCACATAATTGAGATTCCGCTCCGGAAGTTCGCGGGCCCAGGGCAGCGGCTTCTTGAGGGCATGGAAAACAATCCGGCGTTCCTTGTTCCGATAGTCGTTACGGAAGGTTTCCGCTTCACGCACGAGCAGGTCGATGCGTTCGTTGACAAAAAACTCCGAAGCGGGACGTGCGTCCGGGGCATCGTCCGGCCACACTTTCATCGTCTCCACCTCGATGCGCGTGCCGGAGCTGGAAATGCGCCGGATGCGTGCCACGAGGTCGGCAGCTTCCTTTTTGGTGGTCGCCCCTGCGGCGAGCAGGCGGCGCAGGCCTTCCTTGGACATTTCGAAGCGCTCTGTTTCCAGCGGAGTCATCGGATTCTGCAGCTCGCGCACGCGGTCGATGCGGCGTTGCAGACGGATGCGTTCGACTTCAAAGGGATTTCTAACAGCCTGCGATACGATCATCGCCTCATAGGCATATCTCAAAGGCATGACCGATGCGGGAACAGGCACGCCGCCACGCTCGCGGATCTCGCGGGCTCCCTGGAATAGGCCGCGGTTCATTTCACGATAGGGGACAAGTGCACCGGCGAGCAGCATTTGAGGCACGAGCAGAAGCGGCACAGCGGTAAGAGCTGCACGTTCGGATTTCACCAACGACGAAACCACCAAGGCCATCGCCGTGCCTGTCATGGCGGTGAGTGTCATCCACAACCAGTGATAGAAAAGCATGCCCTCGATTTCGAGGAAATGGTTTCCAACTACGAGATAGACAAAGCACTGGATGGCAGCCACCAATCCGAGTGCGGCGAACTTCGCGGTGACATAGGACGCGGCACCGGGTTGGCAGTTTCGCTCGCGCCTCAGGATAGGCCGGTCCCGAAGCACCTCGGTGGCGGAGTTTGTTAGACCGAGAAACATGGCCACCGTGGCACTCAGGAACAGATAGGCCGGAATGTGGAGAGCGGTGACAAATTCATATTTCCCCTCCGGTGACGATCTCAGCGTGATCGATACCAGCGCGGCGAGCAGCGGTGCTTCCAGACAGGTGCTGTAGATGGTGCCGCGGTTGCGGACTTTCGAAAGCAGCGAGCGCAGGAAGTGCGTCGCGAAAATCGCCACCACCGCCCTCAACCGCCGGCTTGGCTTGGGAGGCACGGGCAGATGTTCTTCGTCTTTGGCATCGCCCAATCGTGACCCGGGGGCACCGCTGTTGCGAAGGGCCTGCATGAGGTCCGCACTTTCAAACCGTTCTTGCCAGAACGAGGGCGGAAACCTTCGCGCCGCACCTGTGTTCGATCCGCCACCGATCGCACTGAGCGGAGTTTCCAGCACATCAAACACGAAGTCTGCCCCGAGTGGTGACTTGGCGGTGATGGAAGGATGGACGATGCCCAACTCCTCACAGGCATCGCGGAAATATCCGACCATGGATGCGGGCGTGCCGAAGTAGGCAAGCCTTCCACCGCTGTCTAACAGGAGCACCTTGTCGAAGAGTCTCAACACCGGAGCACCTGGACGATGCAGGGATGCGATGACAATTTTCTCCCGTGCCAAGGATCGGAGAGTTTCCGCCACATGTTCGGAATCCTTCGATGACAATCCGGAAATCGGCTCATCGAAGAGGAAAACTTCCGCCCGGCTGCCAAGATCCACTCCGAGGTTGAGCCGGCTCCGTTCGCCGCCGGAGATCGTCTTGTCACCCGGGGATCCCACCTGGCGTCT
>JALOTR010000293.1 GCA_025457805.1 Akkermansiaceae bacterium
CAACTCGGTATAGAACGTGCAAAAAAAGGTAAGTTCGACCACGATGTCACGGTCGCTGCACGCCTGAAGAAACTGTTTCAACCGGACAAAGTAGGCATCGTTCCAGCGGGAAAAATCCCATTTCCCCAAGCCGTCCAGCGATGGATTTGAAGCATCCACCCGAGGCCAAGGCTGGAGGAACTTCGCCGGCGGCGGACCGAGCGGATCCAGTGTAGGCGCTCCTTCATCCACCCGGAAGCCTGCAAGAAACACCCTTGTCAGATTGATTCCACTCGCCTGCAGGCTGTCCAGATAGGGAACGTATTCAAAGTCTTCATTGATCACCGAACTGTAATGCTCCGCAAAAGTACGAAGAATCGTCGGCTCACCGCGAAATTCGAGGATGTAAGGATTGTCCGGATGAGCTCTTAATGGTTCACCCGATTTCGCAATCGGGCCAAGGACCATGAAGAGCAGGGTCCATAACAAGCGACTGATAAAACTCTGATACATGGTTGTTTAACTGATCTGAAACTTCAAGAGAATCGAAGTTTCTGCAAGTCAATTGATCCTCCATGAGTCAAAATCCTGAAAACCGGAAGAAAACCGGCGCAGTTTGCGACCAAAAGCCACCCAAGCATGAGTGGCTCTCATTCAGATAGTCCTTCCGGGTGAGCCCGTCTTCGCAAAAAAAGCGCCCGGGCGTGAACCCGGGCGCTTACCCTCAAAACAGTGGTCGGTTGACTCAATAACGGTAGTGATCGGACTTGTAAGGTCCGTCCACGGGCACGCTGATGTAGTCGGCTTGCTCGGGTGTGAGCTTGCTGAGCTTGGCACCGATCTTGGCGAGGTGGAGTCGGGCGACTTCCTCGTCGAGGTGCTTCGGCAGCACGGTCACTTGGCCGGGCTTATAGCTATCTTTGTTCTTCCAGAGATCGATTTGTGCGAGCGTCTGGTTGGTGAAGCTGTTGGACATCACGAAACTCGGGTGGCCGGTGGCGCAGCCGAGGTTCACGAGGCGGCCTTCAGCAAGCATGTAAATGCTGTTGCCGGTCGGGAACGTGTATTTGTCCACCTGTGGCTTGATGTTGGTGCGGACGACGCCGGGAGCGGTGTTGAGCTTGTCGATCTGGATTTCGTTGTCGAAGTGGCCGATGTTACAAACGATGGCCTGATCCTTCATCTTCTCCATGTGCTCGAGACGGATGATGTCGAAGTTGCCGGTGGTGGTGACGTAGATATCACCCCAGCCGAGCGTGTCTTCGATGGTGAGGACGCGGAAACCTTCCATCGCAGCTTGCAGCGCGCAGATCGGATCGATTTCGGTGACCACAACTTGTGCACCCTGACCGCGGAGTGCCTGCGCACAGCCTTTGCCCACGTCGCCATAACCGCAAACGACTCCGACCTTGCCGGAAATCATCACGTCGGTGGCGCGCTTGATACCGTCCACGAGGGACTCGCGGCAGCCGTAGAGGTTGTCGAACTTGGACTTGGTGACCGAGTCGTTCACGTTGATGGCAGGAACCAGCAGGGTGCCGGCCTTGGCCATTTGATAGAGGCGATGCACACCGGTGGTGGTTTCTTCCGAAACACCCTTCCAGTCCTTCACCATCTTCGCGAAGATGCCGGGTTGTTTGGCGTGCACGTCCTTGAGAAGGTCCTTGATGACTTGCTCCTCGTGGTTTCCGGAAGGGGTGTTGACCCAGTCAGAACCATTTTCAAGTTCGTATCCTTTGTGAATGAGCAGAGTGGCATCGCCACCGTCATCGACGATGAGTTGCGGGCCAAGGCCTGCGGGATTCACCAGCGCCTGCCAGGTGCACCACCAATACTCTTCCAGCGTCTCGCCCTTCCAGGCGAAGACCGGAATGCCAGCGGCGGCGATCGCAGCAGCGGCGTGGTCCTGGGTGGAGAAAATGTTGCAGGAAACCCAGCGAACTTCCGCGCCGAGATCGACGAGGGTTTCGATGAGAACGGCGGTTTGGATGGTCATGTGCAGCGAGCCCATGATGCGCACGCCAGCAAGCGGCTTTTCCTTGCCATACTTCTCACGGGTAGCCATGAGGCCTGGCATTTCATGCTCGGCAATTTCAATTTCCTTGCGGCCGAAATCGGCCAAGCCGATGTCGCGTACTTTGTAGTCGGTGAAACTCATTTTAATAGTGGGGTGGTTGTGATGTTAGAGAGAGATGAGACAGAAGACTTGGAGACAGAAGACAGAAGATTGGAGTCAGAAGAGCCAGCTGAAGAGGCCGTTGAGAAAATTTCCTCCGAGTCGTTTGCGGAGGCCTTCGATCATGGAGGAAATCTCCTTGGCTTCATTGATGAGCGGCCGTGCTTTTTCTTCACTGAAGAGGCCCGCCCGTAAACCGATGTAGAGCTGCGTGCGGAGTTCTCCAGCAGAACCTTTTGCGAAAGACAGAAACCTTCGGAATTCGCGATCGCTGTCGCGATCTGCTCCTTCCGCGATGTTAGAAGGAATTGAGATGCATGATCGAATCATTTGATCCCTCAAGCCGAAGAGCCGTAAAGGTTCAACCAACTCAAAGATCGAAACAGCGAGGCGCGAAGCACGCTTCCAAACCTCCAGTTCCTCAAAGTTATGCATCTCTTTTCTGATCTTCTGTCTTCTGTCTTCCCTTCTTCTGTCTGAATTGCTTAGCCTACCGCCTTCTTAAGAGCAGCGGCCTTCGCGGTGGATTCCCAGGTGAGATCCTTGTCGTCTTTTCCGAAGTGGCCGTAGTTGGTGGACTTGGAGTAGATGGGGCGGAGCAGGTTGAGCTGCTTGACGATGTCGGCTGGCTTGAAGGAGAACACCTTGAGGATGCCGGCGAGGATTTTCTCATCGCTGGCGGTGCCGGTGCCAAAAGTATCGACGTGCACACTCACGGGAAGCGGGTGACCGATGGCGTAGGCGAACTGGACTTCACACTTGGTGGCGAGACCGGCGGCGACGACGTTTTTGGCAACCCAGCGGCCCATGTAAGCGGCGGAGCGGTCCACTTTGGACGGATCCTTGCCGGAGAATGCACCACCGCCGTGACGGCCCATGCCACCGTAGGTGTCCACGATGATCGTGCGACCGGTGAGGCCGGAGTCGCCTTGCGGGCCACCGACGACGAACTTGCCAGTCGGGTTGATGAGATACTCGGTGTCCTTGGTGAGCATGTTCTTCGGCAGCACCTTCTTGATGACTTGCTCGATGCAGAATTTCTCGATTTCGGCGTGGCTCACATCCGCAGCGTGCTGGGTGGAGATGACGACGTTGACGATGCGGGTCGGCTTGCCATCGACATACTCGACGGAGACCTGCGACTTCGCATCCGGGCGCAGCCACTTGGCGAGCTTGCCAGCCTTGCGGATGCGGGTCAGCTCACGGCCGAGGCGGTGTGCATACATGATCGGTGCAGGCATCAGCTCGGGGGTCTCGTCGCAAGCGTAGCCGAACATGATGCCTTGGTCGCCGGCACCTTGCTCCTTGTGCTTCTTGCCTTCCGCTGCCTTGGCATCCACGCCTTGGGCGATGTCCGGGGACTGGGTGGTGAGGTAGTTGTTGATGAAAATCTGGTCGGCGTGGAACACGTCGTCGCTGTTCACGTAGCCGATGCCACGGACGGCGTCGCGGATGACCTTTTCGATGTTGATCACCGATCCGATGGGCTTCTGGCCGATCTTCGGGATGGTGATTTCACCGCCGACCACGACCACGTTGCTTTTCACGAAGGTTTCGCAAGCGACGCGGCTCTTCGGGTCGATCGCCAAGCAGGCGTCGAGGATGGCATCGGAGATCGTGTCGGAAACCTTGTCTGGATGGCCTTCGCCGACGGATTCGGAGGAAAAAATGTAGGTGCTCATTTGTTTTTTGATTTTCGTATCGTCAAATCGTGATGCGTTGATATAAGATCTCCGCCATGGCGTCAATGCTGAAATCTCTCAAATTGCTTTCGGACCCTACGCGATTGCGGATCTTGATGCTGGTAGGCACGGAAGCGCTTTCGGTCGCCGAGCTTCAGGAGATCCTCGGCATGGGACAGAGCCGGATCTCCACCCAGCTTTCCCAGCTCAAGGCCGCCGGTCTCGTTTCCGACGAGCGCAGCGGGAAAAACAACATGTATTCCTGCACCGCGGCACCGGACCTGATGGAAGTGGCCCAACTCGCGGCGGAGGAAGTCGAGGAAGTGGCGGCGGACCGGTCCTCGCTGAGGCATCTTCTGAGGAAACGCAAGGATACGGCTCGGGCATATTTCGACGAACTCGCCGGACGTTTCGGCAAGGATTACGTTCCCGGCCGCTCGTGGAAGGCAATCGCGGAGGCTCTGATCAAGGTGCTCAACTACAAGGTCGTCGCCGATCTGGGTGCCGGTGAAGGAACACTCGCCCAACTCCTCGCCCAACGGGCGGAAAAGGTCATCGCCGTGGACTTATCACCAAAGATGGTGGAGTTCGGTCAGGCGCTCGCGATCCAAAACGGGCTGGGCAATCTCGAATACCGCATTGGCGACATCGAAGACCCGCCCATCGACTCCGGATTTCTCGACCTTGCCATCCTCAGCCAAGCCCTGCACCACGCAGAGCATCCGCAGCGGGCGCTGGATGCCGCATTCCGCATCCTCAAACCCGGCGGACGCCTGATCGTGCTCGATCTCGTCCAACATCAATTCGAAGAAGCCCGCCAACTCTACGCCGATCGCTGGCTCGGGTTTGCCGAAAGCGAACTCGCCGCGATGTTGGAAAAAGCCGGTTTCGAAGCCGTGGAAACCATCGTCGCCGACAAGGAAACCACAGCGCCATATTTTCAGACTCTTCTGGGCATCGGTGCAAAGCCTTAGGGTGCATGATCCGCCTCGGCATCCTCCCTGCGAACGAGCCCCACCGTTTTTCGAACGAGGGTTCCATCATCTGCGGACAGCTTCCATCCGGTTTGGCGGGTCAACAAACGGGCATTGGCCCGCAGCATCTCGACGCGGGAAATCGTCGGCAAGTGGCTCAAACTGCCACCCACTCTCTTCCTGACTGGTTCCGAGAATTGCTCACTCATCACG
>JALOTR010000294.1 GCA_025457805.1 Akkermansiaceae bacterium
GAGGAACATTCTCTGCATCGCCGAGGTAAGGTGCGGCGATGGGCGAGGCGGAAAGCATCACAGGTGGATTGGCACTGAGATTGGTGACCGGGTTATAACTCGTGGCCATGCCTTGGAGCACCGCTTCGGTGAGCGCGGGATTCGGGCGCTGGAGGCGGAAATAATCCACTTCGGAAATCAGATCCGGCTGTCCGGGGCTCGGTGCCGCGTAATTTGCATACCATGATGTCTGGACGCCGCCGTTGTGATAGGGCTCGGAGTTTTGCCAGTCCGTGTAAGCCGTCAGCCCGACCTGCAAGGTGGAACCGAATGCAGGAAACGGATGGTCCGCATTCGGGTAGCGGTTTTCCACGATCCATGGTCCGGCCTCGGAGTATTTCCGCAGGCAGACGACCGTGTTGCCCACGCGGATCAACTGCATCCATGTCTCATTGACGGCTTGGTTGATGCCGGTGGAACCGAAATAGAGGATCGAGTTGCTGTTGCGCGTGGTTTTGATTTCGAATTGGCGGGTGCCCGGATTTCCTGCCGTGCCATAACTCAGGAAGATATAGTTTTCCGTATTCGGCACATAGTCACTGCCATAGGCGGCCGGGGGCCAGACCTGATCGTTGCGATAGGGGCTGGGCCCGGCTTGGGTGATGTAAGGACGTGGCTCGTGGATGAAAATGCCGGTAAGTGAAAAAAGTCTATTAGGCGTGGCTTGGGGGTTCGCGGGATTGTGGCGGCTCAAGACACGCAGCCGGGTGGTGGCGATGAAATCTCCGGAAACTTCCTTGAAAAACAAAACCCCGCGCAAATTCATGTACCAGCCCATGGCTTTCGGGACGATGCGGAAATGGCCGGGCGTGGTCGTGTTGATATCGGCGGATTCATCCGTGGAGACACCCCAGCCCTCGACCTCGTCGATGTCCTGCCAACGGGAGAAGGTGGCGGCATTGTTGAACTCATCGCCAAGCGGTTGGAGGGTGTCCGCCCGGGCTGGCACCTGCATGGTCGTGATGACTGTTAGAAAAAAGAGACCGATGGTTTTCATGGTTGGTTTGAGGGAGTTTTGCGGTCCAGAACAATGCGAAAGCCGATGCCAACGCCACGGAGCCCGCGGTCATAACTGCGCACGGCCTGCGAGGGATGCGAAGGCGGGATTTCCAGCCAACTGGATCCAACGACCAGCCGGTGATCGACATTGATACCGGGAGATGATGTCCACTCGGCCAGGTTGTCGGTGAGATCGACGGGTTGATCCGGAATGTTGTTAGATATAAGGGGTTGAATTGGACCGGGTTTGAGAACAAAAACCGCATTGAGATCGATGGCATCGGTTTCCCCGTTCGCCTGACCGATTGCGGCAAGCCACTCGGGGCGCGTGGGCAGCCGGTATGAATCCGTGGCGTCGATCCGGCCTGACTCCCGTTCACGGCGGGTGAGCCATGCGCAAAACGCCTCCGCATCCGCTTGGGAAACACATGCTACCGGATGATCCCCATTCTGGGCTGGCAAGCCGGGAGGGACCTGCCATGAAGCCTCTGTCGTCTGCCACTTGGCATCCTTGACCCAATGAACCTTGCCTGCGGAGACATGCCCGGTTTCCTCGACGAATTTCGAGAAATCCGAACGCCGGGTCTCGATGGTGGAAAACCAGACACCTTGATTTCCCACCTCGCGGAACTTCATGCCGAGGCTGTTGGTGAAGGAATGGAAATCACTACCGGCCGGCGGCCAGAACATCCATGCGCTGAGGGCGACGGCTGCGATCACCGCCAAACATGCTGCGATCCATGTTTTTCGCGGCATGAAGCTTTCCACATGATGAAGGTCTTGCCTTACATCGGATGCCTGTTGATAGCGTTTATCCGGTTCCGCCTGCATGGCGCGAATCACCACCCGGTCCACATTCCGGCCGATGTCCACACGGCTGCTTGGTGGCTCGAAGGCTCCGCAGGGCAGGCTTCCGGTGAGCATTTCATAAAACATCACGCCCAGGCTGTAGAGATCCGCGCGATGATCGATGTCGGCGTCTCCACGGCGTTGTTCCGGCGCGACATATTCCGGCGTGCCGACCATCGCCCGCGTGAGCGTGGGAGACGTGCCGTTTGCATCGGAGTTTTTTTCATTCATCAACATCGCGAGGCCGAAGTCCGATACCTTTACTCGTCCATTCGCATCGATGAGAATGTTCGAGGGCTTGATATCACGGTGCACAAATCCCTGCGCATGGGCGAATTCCAAAGCATCACATATCTGCCGGATGATATCGAGCGCTTGCGGCAATGGCAGTGGGCCTCTTTGGATCAACTGATGGAGATCCGGGCCATCCACATGTTCCATCACGAAATAGAACAAAGCTCCGCGGGTTTCCCCGAAGTCATGGATCGCCACAATGTTCGGATGATTCAGCCGTGCAAGGGCCTTGGCTTCGCGTCGGAAACGTTCGGCCGCAGAGGGATCGCGACTCAACTCGGCAGGAAGGATTTTCAATGCCACTTGCCGGTCCAGAGATACCTGCCGCGCCTGATAGACGGCACCCATGCCACCGCGACCGAGCATCCGGATTTCCGTGAAGCCGGGGAACATGTCCTGGACTTCGGCATCATCCGGCGGCGACCACTCGACCGGTCCCTCCGCAGGCCACGATCCGCCGGGAGCACCCAGCACGCCTCGCAGCAGACCTGCGGGGTCGAGCCCGGAAAGTGCTCCGGCCGGTGGATCGGCTCCTTGCATGGTGGGAGGATGAATCATTTTTTCTGAAAATCGCAACGTCGCGTTGAGTCCGCCAGCGGTGCTTCAAGGGATTCTAAGGAATCGCGGCGATGGCATTACAGAAACCTGGAAAAAAATTCGCACGCCTCAAGAGAGCGCGGCCAGGAGCGCGAGCAATTCCTCCCTGACCGCAGCCGGATCCTCATCGCCCAGAGTGGCGGCCACCTGATCCTGAAGAATCTGGCGGTATCTCAAACGCAGGCGATGCACGGCCACGCGGGTCGCATTCACCGTCCAGCCCAGCTTGGCAGCGGCTTCCTCATAGCTGAGGCCGCTGGCGGATTCCGACGCATCGAGGAAGCCCCTCAGGATTTCCATCTCCTTATCCCTTCCGCCATTGCGACGTTCTTTCTCCAAGTCGGCGAGCGCGCCGGATAGAAGCGTAAGCGCCCAGCGGCGATGATACAAAATCTCCGCCGTGGATGCCTGCGCGGGCTCCAACTGGTAACGCTCCTCGGCGGCGATCGCGTCGAAGGAAATCGTCTCCGTTCGGCCACCGCGTCGCCACGCATCGCGTTTGTCCCGCTCGTCGCTGAGGAAGTTGGTGAAGGATGCGAGCAGGAAAGTCCTCAGCTTGCCCCGGTTTTCATCCGCGGCATGGAGTGTCTGGTTTCCGATGAGATGCGCGAAAAATCCCTGCGTCGCATCCTGCGCATCCTCCACGGCCAAACCTTGCCGACGGGCAAACGCATAAAGCGGCTCCCAATACGCTCGGCAAATCTGATCCAGCGCCCGATCCTCCCCTTCCCCGCCGCCACGTATCCGGGAAACCAGACTCCAACGAGTGTGCGGAAAGGCCCCCACCCCGGGTCGGGCGCCGGAGTCATCGTGGGAGAAATTTGCAGAATCCAGAGACACGTTCGTTTTTCCCATCCTCCTACCCACCCCGCAGGATGGCGGCAAGCCCTCAAGTCTCAGACTACAAGCCTGACTTTTTATACAGAAATCAACTTGCGCGCGGCAGGGTGGCAAGGGGGCTCGAATCGGCTTTGACGTGGGGGGATGGACGGGGCATGGTCCGCGCGCCATGGGTTTTGCCGAGGTATTTCCAGAATTGTTGAAGCGCCCCACTCCGTTGATGCGGCGCTTCGAGCGCATGCTGGACAGCGGATCGGGAGGATCGGCCGGGGATCCGTTGGAGGCAATGGTTCGGGAGAGCCGCGCGGTGACGCGGCGGCATTTCGGGCGGACGATGCGTTTGTTCGCCCCGCTATATGTGTCCAACGAGTGCGTGAACAATTGCAGCTACTGCGGATTTTCCCGCGACGCGGGGATCCTGCGGACGACACTCACGGTGGACCAAGTGGTCCGTGAGGCGCAGCATCTGCACGCGCAAGGTTTCCGCAACGTGCTGTTGGTGGCCGGCGAGCACCCGAAGTTTGTTTCCGAGGGCTATCTGCAGGATTGCCTGGATGCGCTCAAACCTTTCATCCCCACCCTCGCCATCGAGGTGGGACCGATGGAGGACGAGCAATATGCCGAAATCGTCGCCCACGGCGCGGAGGGACTGGTGGTGTATCAGGAAACCTACGACCGCGCGGTTTACCAGACGCTCCACACGGCGGGGCCGAAGAAAAATTTCGATTGGCGGCTCGATTGCCCGGAGCGGGCCTATGCGGGTGGCTTCCGGCGGATCGGGATTGGCGCCTTGTTCGGGCTGGCCGATTGGCGGAGCGAGGCGCTGGCCCTCTGCGCCCATCTGGAATACCTGCAGAAACATGCATGGAAGGCACAATTGACCGTGGCCTTCCCCCGCATGCGTCCTTATGCAGGAAACTACGAATATCAGCCGGATCCCTCGCTTTTCCTGCCGGACCGCGAACTGCTGCGTCTGATTGCCGTGTTCCGTTTGTTGTTTCCACAAGTGGGCATCGTCGTCTCCACCCGCGAACCCGCCCCGCTGCGGGACGCCCTCGCGACGCTCGGCGTGACCCACATGTCCGCCGGCGCAAAAACCGAACCCGGCGGATAAAAGCCACCGAACAATTCCAAATCCACGACACCCGCAGCGCCGCCGAAGTGGCCGCCATGTTGCGGAGCCAGAACCTGGATCCAGTCTGGAAGGACTGGGACGAGGCGCTGCTGACATCGGTCGCCCTTGAAACGGTCTAGGTATCGGATAGCCCGCCTTGCAGGTGAAGGATCGATCACAAGACAGTTGATAGTTTTTTATCATAATCACCATTCCGAAACTCATTAGTCTGGCCTTCCCCGCAGGAACGGCTTAAGGGTCTCCGATGTTGATGGTGTCGCTGCCGCCAGTGAGTGAATTGCAGGATCTGATAGATTCCGGAAGGGTGCTGGATGCCTGGGAGTTGAGTCGGAAGACAGATGTTCCGTTGGAGCATTGGACAAAAGGTGAGGCGCTAGGGACCGCCGCGAAATTGACTCAATACCTGGGCTCTTCCCGGAAGGGCCGGGCCATGCGATGGTTGAACTGGCGGCATGATCGAAAGAATCCCAGATGGTTCTACAATGCGCTCTTCAGTCGCGCAGACTTTACTCCTGGCTACAATCTGTTGGTTGAAATTGAGAATATGCTATCTGCAAATCCGCAGATGGAGTCCGAGCCCAAGGCGGACCTGCTTGCTTTCTCCGCGAAGATCCATGCAGGATATCGGGACTTTTCCAATGCCTTCGATCACATCGCCAGAGCACTGGACCTCCAACCGGAAGATTCCTGGTTACGGGCGCAACATTCGGCGGTTCTGGAAGCGGCGGATCGTTATGACGAAGCGCTCACTGCCGCACGCGAAGCCATCCGACTGAATCCTTTCTATCACATCGCGGTGATCCAGTGCGCGGACATCCTTGTGCACCTTGGCCAGGACGATGAAGCCATCCGCATTCTTTCCGAAGCAGACCGTGCCACCCAACACGCGGCCTTTCCCATGCGCCTGCAGGTCCTTCACAGCGAGCGGGAAGAGCACAAAGAGGGATTGGAATGCATGGACCGGATTGAAACGCGTTCCCCGCTGATGGAAGCGCGATTGAAATCATGGATCGCTTTCAGGCGTGCGGACTTCCACTTCCGCGCGGGCAACATGGAAGAATGTCTAACCTGTTGTGACAGTGATGATGCATATCATTTGAAACGCCTCGCCGAGAGCCTGAGGAAACCCGGAGCACTGACGAAACGCAGGGTGCGCCTTGACGTGCCATTTGTGAGACAACACCGGATGACATGCGCGCCCGCGACCTTGGCCGCTCTTGCATCATTCTGGAATAAACCTCACGAGCATCTTTCGATCGCAGATGCCATCTGTCATGAAGGCACACCCTGGCACAAGGAGCGGAAGTGGGCGGAGCAACATGGATTTGTGGCGCGGGAGTTCCGCCTTGATTCCGAGGCGTTGGCTTCACTGATCGACCGTGGGATTCCGTTCACGCTCACCACCGAAGCGACAACAAGCGCCCACTTGCAGGCGTGCATTGGTTATGATGATCGGACAGGCCATGTCATCCTGCGCGATCCGACGGAAAGGCACTTCGGTGAGGTGCGGATGGATGAGTTGATGGAAAACCATCCGATTGGCGGGCCACGGGCGATGACCTTGGTGCCACAAGAAGAGGTGGAACGTCTCGACGGTCTCCTACTGCCGGATGAAGCGGCCTATGAGAGTTTCCACCATCTTCTGATGGCGATGGACGGGCACGATCGATGGGAGATCGAAGCTGCTGCAAGCACTCTGCGGGCGGTAGCGCCAGACCACCCGCTTGCTTTTCTAGGCACGGCGATGGCGGCCTCGTGGAATGACGACAAGCCCCGCCAGCTTGCGGCGTTGGAACAAATCCTGAATCATGCACCCCGGCATTCACAGAGTATCTTGAGGAAGGCGGCGGTTTTGCGCAATCTCGGCCGCTGGCAGGAACACCGCGAACTGCTGGAAGGGGAGGTCCAACACAAGGGCGTGGATCCGGTGTTTTTCTCGGAACTGGGAGAACTTCTCATCGGCGATGCCAGAATGCTTCCAATAGCTGAGATGCATCTCAGAAAAGCATTGAAGCTCAATCGCTACGAGGCACGTTGTTTTGAGAGTTATGCCAGACTCAAGTCAAAGCAACAGAAGCATCCCGAAGCGATGCGTTTGCGGAGGATCGCATCATGCCTCGCTCCGGAATTCGAGCCCTATGCAATTGCCTATCTGGAGTCATGCCGCGCCGCAGGACTTCCTGCGGTGGGAATCGCCTTTCTCACAGAAAGAGTGGATCGCTTGGGAAGCAAATCCAGCGGACCTTGGTTGACCCTTGCATCCTCCTTGCAGGATTTCCGCAGATCCCAGGAGGCTGCGGACCTCTTGCAACGGGCAGTGGCTGCGCGTCCGGACGACGGGACGCTGAAATTGCGCGGAGGATCGATGATGGTGGGCTGGGGTGAGTCCTTCCGAAAGGAGGGATTGCAATGGATGGAATCCGCGAGAGGCACCGTACAGGAGACAAATTGGCTGCTCGAAATGGCAGTCACATACGCCTTTTTGGGAAATCGGGAAATGGCCATCCGTTGCTGGCAGGATCTTGTGCGCATTCAACCATGGTCGATTGATGCCTGGCGCGGCTTGGCACGTCTGACAGCGGAAAAAGGAGGGCATGAGGCTGCCATCTCCCTGCTGGATGCCGCCACACGCCAGCATCCGATGCTCATTCCTTTGTGGTGTCTGAAAGCAGAGTGGCAGTCCAATACCAAACAGGGGCCGCTTCAAACGTTGAACCACATCCTGGAAGTGGATCCCCATCAACTCTGGGCACGCAGGGAACGGGCGATTTGCCTGGCTTCATCCGGAGATATCATGGCGGCGGAAAAGGATGCCCGCGAAGCGCTCAAGACAGACCCTTGGTGTGCGGAATCCCATGGCGTCCTGGGTTCGGTTCTCTGGAAGGGCCAATCCAAGCCGGAAGCCCTCGAATGCATGCGTTCCGCCCTGCGACTGAGTGTGGATTACACCTTCGCCGCACAGCAACTCATCTCCATGTGTGCGGACCGTGATGCGGAGATCGAAGCCATCGGTTTCATCGAATCAGAAATGCGGAAGCAGGTCTCGGACGGCACGATCGTGCCGGTCTATCAGAATCTCGCATGGGGTTATCTGGATCCGGCGGAATTGCTGGCGCAACTCAAGGGCTTCTGCACGGAACGTCCGGATTTATGGCAGACATGGGCCGCGCTCGCCGAGCATGCCATGCGGATGAGACTGGATGACGAGGCGTTGGAAGCGGCGGATCAACTGACCCGCATGTTTCCCCTGCTTGCCCGTGCATGGCTGGTTCTTGGGAAAGTGCATCAAGCGGCAAGCCGGCATGAAGAGGAACTGCAAGCGACATCCCGGGCGATTGAATTGTCACCGGGGTGGGATGAGGCTGTCCGCTCCCACGCCCTCGTGTTGGAGTTGCTCGGTCGCCCGGATGAGGCCTTGCAGGCATTGAAGCTGGCATGTGAACTGGAACCTCTCAGCGGCCCCAATCATGGTTGCCATGCCGAGACACTGCGCCGCAATGGCATGAACCACGAAGCGCTTTCCAGCATTCGTGCCGCGCTGGAGTTATGTCCTTTTTATGGATGGGGATGGCAACTTGCCGCGCAGTGGTCGGTGGAGGATGGATGCAAGGATCTGCTGGAGAAGGATCTTTTGGAAGGTGGCAGAAAGCATGGCCACAACCGCAGTTGGTGGCAGCTCGCCGCATCCACGTGGGAGATACTTGGAGAGAGGGAACAGGCACTGGACGCTGTGGATGCCGGCCTCGCCATGGATCCCACGGATGCCGACCTGCGGGATAACAAGGCATATCTCTTGTGGGCGTCCGGCAGGTTCGATGAAGCATTCGAGGCATGCGCGAAGGTGGAAGGCGAAGAGGTGGTGCCGGTATCCATCCGGGGACGCAAGGCCTGGCTTCTGATGCACTCGGGCCAACCCATCGAAGGGGTTGAGGAAATGAGGCAACTGCTGGAAGAGGAACCGGGTTACGAATGGGCCATGGCGGAACTGGCTGCCTGGCATGAAAACAGAGGCGAGTGGCAAGAACTCCGGTCACTTTCGGTCCGCTGGCTGCGCACCGCACCGAAGAACTCGCGGGTGCTGGGCTATCTGGGGATCGCGGAGATTTCGCTGGGGAACAAACAAGCGGCCAAGGAGGCCTTTGCCCGGGCGCGTTCAATTGATCCGGAATATATCTTTGCATACCGGCAGTTGTTTGACCTGCAACTTGAAGACAAGGAGTTCAAGGGGGCGGCCGCCACTTTGGCACAAATGGAATATTATTCCCGCAGTCCATATATCATCGTTGACGGGATTCGCTTGGAACTCCGCAAAAAAGATCTTCATTCGGCATTCGACCGGGCTGCGCAGTTGCTTCACATGCCTTCGGCCACCAGTGATATCTTCGGCTGGGTGGCGGAACAGTTTCGCAAAGAAAATCACCACGATGAATGGAAGAGTGTGGATCGACAAAGGTCCCCTCCTTGCTCCCGGAGCGCTGGTGGCCTATCTTGAAACGCTTCCGCCGGATCGACTGCTCAAGGCCTTGCGCAAGCATGCCAAGAAGGAGAGCCCGGACAGTCAAGCACTCACCGGCGCGTGGATCCACGTGATCCAACGCTTCAAGAATGATCCTGCTGGGTTCAAGAAAACCTTGCGCAAGCTGGCAAAGGGCCACCCCCGGGAACTCCACTCCAATGGCCAGATCTGGAATGCGATGGGCGAGGCGCTGCTCACGGTTGGCGCGCCCGGAGAAGCGGCGAAATGGTTCACGGGTTGGCGGGACCGTCTTCCTGAGATGACAGCGGCTTCCTTCGTCAATCTTGCCGCCGTGGAGGACACTTGTCCGGGGAATGAGGAAGCGCATTGGATCGAAGCCGGAAAGGCGCGCGAAGAAGGATTCCGCCGATTTCCCGATACGTCCCAATCGCAAGCCCTCAGGGCCGGTCATGCTTTCCATTTGGCCGCGGATGGCCGCATTGATGAAGCCGGGAACTTGCTTGTGAATTTTGATGCCTCCCAGACCTGGGATTACTATCAGGCCATCGGAAACTGCACCCGGGCCATCGTGGCCGCAGCTCGCGGGGACGAGGACACGGCGCGAAAATCCATCGCCCCAGGACTCGGGCATTTGTGCCAATTCAACGATTTGGGAACGGTCCGCCTGAGAAAAAGGGCAGAGAGAGCTGTCGCCAGTCATCTGCCGTGGACGAAAGGAAAGGTCCGGAAGATGCGCAAGGAATGGAGGCTGCCGGAGCCCGTTCATGGGAACTCCACCTGGCTCAACCCAAGTGGTGATATCCCGCTTTGGCCATTCGTGATCATCGCTTTCGTGGTGATTCGGACCTGCGCGTCCGCATTCTCCTGACAAACGCGGGACTCCACTCGACCTCCCGGATTCGCAGTGGACCAGCGGGCGGTCTGTGTGGATGCTTTGCGGCATGGGGAAGCAATCCTTGCGGACGGGCATGATGATCAAACTGGCGGCGGCCGTGGCGAGCGGCTTGCTGGTGGCGGGGCTGTTTCCGCCCTTCCGGTTTTCCGCGATGGTGTGGGTGGCTTTGGTGCCGATGATGGTGGCTCTGTGGTCGCTGGGTGGGAAACGCGCGGGATGGAAAGGCTTCGGGCTCGGCTGGCTGGCGGGCTCGGTGAGTTGCGCGATCCAATTCAATTGGCTCTCGGTGGTTTCCCCGCTCGGGGCGGCGCTGATGCCGCTGTATCTGGGCCTCTATTGGGGGGCCTTCGGTGCCTTCGCGGCGACATGGGGAAATCCGGGAAACTCCCCTGCCGGCGCATCCACCATCGGGGTGATTTCCAAGAGTTTGCGGATCGGGTTTTGTCATGCCGCGGTGTGGGCGGGGCTGGAGTTGCTGCGGGGCTGGTTGCTCACGGGCTTCGGCTGGAATGGCCTGGGCGTGGCATTTCATGAAACTCCCGCGATGGCGCAATCGGCCGATCTTTTGGGGGTGACCGGTCTCTCGATGGTGCCGGTCTTTTTCCAAACCGTGCTGGTGCAGGCCGGGCGGCGCATGATGGAGGGCGCGCGCGACGGCCAACGCCGGACGCGCCTCGACTTCGCCACCGCCGCCGCCGTGGTGGGCGTGCTGGTTTGTTATGGCATCGTCCGGATCGCCACCGAGGGCCGCGGCGAGACCACGCGGCTCAAAGCTCTGCTGGTCCAACTCAACATCCCGCAGGAGGCGGCGCGGCAACTTTGGGACGGCGTGAAAGTCCACATGGCCTACGAGGACGAGACGCTCAAAGGCCTGGAGGGGCTCGCGGAAAAAGACGAGGCGCGGCTCAAGGAGGCGATGGAAAAAAGCGAGGAAGGCACGCTGGCCCTGAGTTGGCCGGACTGGGTGATGTGGCCGGAAACCGCGCTCACTGGCCGGATTTTCCGCCTCGACGATGGCAATTGGGGCACCCACCCGGAAAACCAGCGCACCATCGCCGAAGTCCGCGAGGCAGGACCGTTCCAGCTCATCTACGGTATCAACGAACTCGAAGCCCAACCCACGCCGGACGGCCAGTTGGAGATGAAACCCCAAGGCCGGGCGTGGAATTCGATCGCCGTGATGACTCCCGAGAACCAACTCCAGACTTACCGGAAACGCCATCTCGTGATCTTCGGCGAGACCATCCCCTTTGTGGACAGCATCCCGTTTCCCCGGAAAATTTACGAACAGCAAGCAGGCGTGGAATACGGCGGATCGTTTTCGCCCGGCGAGTCGCTCGAACCCCTCCCGATCCCAACTGCGGGCGGAAAAGTGATCGGCGCGATCCCGACCGTCTGCTTCGAAGACTCGGTTCCACGGCTCACGCGGAAATTCGTCCGCCCCGGCCCGCAGGTGATCATCAATGTGACCAACGACGGCTGGTTCAAGGAGTCCGCTGCCGCCGCGCAGCATTTTGCGAATGCCCGATTCCGCGCCATCGAACTCCGCCGACCCATGCTCCGCTGCGCCAATACCGGGGTCAGCGCCGCCGTGGACAGCACCGGTTCCACCGCCCATCCGGACACGGGTAAACCCCAGGTGCTGGTGGATGAAAATGGCAGCCACTTCACCCGAGGCTCGCTGCTGGTGGAGCTGGGGGTGCCGGAAAACCCATCTTTTTCCCTCTACGCCCTCATCGGCGACTGGGGGGTGATCGGGCTTTCCATGGTGGGACTGGTGACCGGCTTCCGGACCCGCCGCCGGAGCGAAAACCACTGACAATCAATGAAATCAGCACCCGTTTTCCGGCTGAGTGCGGTATTCCGGAAGTGGAAACTGGCCGGACGAACACGCGGATCCCAAGTTGCAAGACCCTAATTGTTAGGGAGAAATGCGGCTTTTTTTTCTTGTCGGAACCGCCCGATCTGCTTTCGTCCACGGGAACTCATTGACCCACCTCCGCAAAATCTGCGTGCCCCGGCACGGCAATCGCTTTGTGGAGCAGGTGCCACTTCCCTTTTCGCCATGATCTCTTCCGATTCCGAGCAAACCCCAGAATCCGCCATCGACTCCCTGATCGACCGCCGCAGTGCCATGGGCACGCTGGGTCTTGCGGGCATGGGCATGCTGCTCAGCACCGATTTTTCCCTGGCCGCTCCCTCCAAAGCCGCGCCCAAGGTCACCGTCCCCACCTCATCCCGTCCGGCGGTCCAGCCCGTCCAGCGCCCGGCGATGGCCTTTGCTCCGGTGAATGAAATCCCGGACGAGTGGCGCACCCTCCACGGCCGCGCTGCCGCGGAATATCTCCGCTATCTCCAAGGACTCAATCTCCGCCGAGTTTCCCCCCACCAGGTGATCGCCACCCATGCCAAGAAAAAGGGCGATGTGTGGAACTCGATCCCGCCCAAAGCTTGGTGGAACCGCATGGGCTATGTGCTCCGCGTCGTGGAGCGTGTGGCCATGGAAATGAATGTGAACCAGGTTGAAGTCGTTTCCGCCTACCGCTCGCCAGCCTACAATGCGCGCTGCGCCGGTGCCCGCACCGGGTCCTGGCATCAGGCAAACGTCGCCGCAGATGTGAAATTTCCCGTCCGCGCCTCGCAGGTCACCGCCACCGCGCGCCAACTCCGCGACCTCGGCCTCTTCAAGGGTGGAGTGGGTGGTTACTGGAATTTCACCCACATCGACGCCCGCGGGCAGAATATCAATTGGTGAGAACCGGCTGAGGCGGCTGTGGCCGTTTTTCAGAAATTGGGTATTGGATAGTATCGCTCCATTTCGCCGAAATTTCCATCCCGCTTCAGACATCAGTCTGGCGAAAAAATGCTTCGTGATACCTTCCCGTTTTCGATGAGAAAGATGACAGAGGTGGCATTTCCGGGCTTCTGGTGCACCAGCGAAACGTGGATGCGATCAAAGCCACCCGCTTCGTCCTCATGGATCCACGGCATTCCGTAGGGGCTGTTTTCGTATTGTTGTTTCACGATTTCTGCAATGGCCGAGGCATCCGTGCCGGGTTTCGCTTTCAACATCGCGGAGCGCAAGAGGCGTTCTGAGGGCGGGGGCAGGAGGAAATTCGCTGCAAGAAGGGCGAAGACGATCAAAGCAAATGCCGGGGCTGACTTCGGGAAGCAGGCACGCCAGGCAGCACCGAACGCAAGCGCAACAAGCAGGCAGAAGGCGAGATAGCCGTAGGTGAACGCGACGACTCCGTACATTTGATCCGCGATGTAAGCCACGAACGCAACAAGGGCGATCAGCAGAATGAGAGGGATGGAAAACATCATCTTCATGCGGAAGGACGGGTTGATTCCAGGTTGTTGATTGTCTAACTGGGAGCCCGAGCCGGATGACTTGATTCGGTTAGCCATGGCGATGGCAAGGATGACGAGGAAGAGTCCGACGACAAGCACCAGGACGAATGGATTCAGCAGAAGATTCATAGGGTTCATGGGAGTGTTGTTAGGGAGATTCGGGTTCGGGTTGGGCGGTGGCGGGTTCCCGGATGCCTTCGGTCTTCATCCAATCGCGGGCGGCGGCGGGGTCGAGGTTGAGCCAGCTCTCTCCGACCTCGCGAAGGGCGGCCTGGCGCAGGGTGAGGTCTTCGATTTCTAGTGCCCATCGGGCGGCGGAGGGCGGCTCCATTTTGGCGACGACGCCGGCGAATTCCTTGATCGATTGGTCACGCACGGGGCCGCGATCCATGGTGCCGAGATGATTGGCGGCGGCGTTGAAATCCTGCTCGGTCCAACTGCGGATGGCGCTGGCGATGGTCTTGGAAAAATCCCCGGCGGGCAGGGTTTCCTTCATCCACGCGGTGGCGGCGGCGGGATCCCGTTGCATCAGGACGGACGGGTTTTCGCGGAGGAAGGCGGCGATCTCGTCATCGCTGAGTTGCAGGGCGGCGGATTGTTCACGAAGGGCCGCGACGCTGGCGGTGTTGAGGCTCGAACGCATGAGGATCTTGCTGATGGCCGGACGGAACTCCGCGTAGCGGGGATCGGGAAGCGCTGCGGCA
>JALOTR010000295.1 GCA_025457805.1 Akkermansiaceae bacterium
CTCAAAGCCGGTGGTTACGGCCTCAACCTGACCGCTGCCGATACCGTCGTGCATTTCGATCCGTGGTGGAATCCCGCTGCCGAGGCCCAAGCCACCGACCGCGCCCACCGGATTGGCCAGACCCGACCGGTCACCGTGTATCGACTTCTCACCCGGGGAACTGTCGAGGAAAAGGTCGTTCGACTTCAGGCGAAAAAGCGCGAACTCGCCACCGCCATCGATGAAAGCGGGGCTGGCGATGCGGCTGGCTGGAGCATGGAGGACATGGAATCGGTGTTCAGCTGAGAGAGTGACCACTCGGAGCTGGAAAGAGGGCACCATGGATCTGACGGATCTGACGGATCTGACGGATCGCAAGAATCTTGGGTCATCGCAGGGATGCTTTTAGACGGAGGAAGAAATTTCCATTCATCGGTTCATTCGAGCGCGCCATGATGATGACCGTGCCATCGCCCGTCGGCGTTTCGGAGAGGATGGTGAAACCTTCATTCCATTGGCTGAGATTTTCCGATGATTCCAAAACGCACACTGCATCATCTGCGGCGAGGTTTCGGGTGAGTGTGACGGTGATATGCCCGTCCAATCCGCGGCTTGAGACGATGCCGCTGCTGCTCCGGTTGGTGTCGCTGGTGCCGAGTGCGTATTCGACCAAAGCAGGCACGCCGTCGAAGTCCGCGTCTGCGGTCGTGATGCCGACGAAGGGTTGGGAATCGCCAGAGGCTGGATTGCCGCCGGGGATGATGCTCGCCCGCCAATTCGATGGAAGGCCGTGATCCGGATTCTGCCCTGGTGCGATGAGAACGAGGCTGTAGCCCGTGCCATCCGCCGCCACGGGCCAGGGGAATGCATCGCTGTAGCTGAAGTTCCGGATGAACTGGCCGTTCGCGGCCGTGAGTTGGATCAACTCGCCTGCATTGTTCAAGCCAGTCCCATTCTGAAACGCACCGGCAGCAAGGAATGAAACGGCTGAGGGATAGCGGGCGGAAAATGCCGCGCGATCCCGCGCAATCAAGGTCCTTGCTCCGGGAGCGAGCGTGGTTTCCGAGGTGAAGTCATACTCCAGATTGCCCACGAAGCGCACGCCTGTTAGATTCAAGGTGTTGGCACCGATGTTGGTCAGCTCGATGTATTCAAATGCTTCCGGATCCACGAAACCGGCGTTGATTTCCGCTTGGGATGGATCGGCGGGATGATACATGATTTCTGAAATCACCAGGTTGGAAGATGAGGCGGGCTCGACGATGGTGGTGGCGTTGACTTGAACGGACGCCGTGCCGATCACCACACCGGAGAAATTCAACGCCTCCAGCGTCACCGTGTTCAGGCCGGGCGTGGCGGCGATGGTGGTCTGCCAGGTGTTGGTTCCCGTCCATGTCACGGCGAGCGGAGTGGTGGTGCCGGCCAGGCGGATGTTCCGCACATTGACCCAGCCCGTGCCCGCGAGCGTGGCGGTGAGGCCGCCGGTGGTCAGTGGTGACGGCGTGGTGATGGCGAATGCCACTGAGGGAATCTGGGAGTTGATCTGGGACGAGACATAGCTCGATCTCGAATTGATGAATGACAATTCCGCCGACCAATTCTGCGCTGGATCCAGCGCGGCAAAGTGGCTGGCCCATGAGGACATGTAGGAGTTGTTATAGGTGGTGGAAATGATGTCGTGCAGATGCCCGAGATAGAGGCGCCTGCGGGCGGCATTCGCGGTGAGGGCGGCGCATTCGAGATTCGCGTAGATGCTGCGGGTGGCATCGAACGAATAATCCATGTCATGCGGAAAGAAGATGATCCGTCCATCCGGCCGTGCGTAGTAGATCCCGTTATGGAAACTGCCTGCCGCCGCATTGTCGCCCGCACCGGTGAGGACTGCGTAGGCCATGCCGCGGAGCCAGCTGTCCACATCGATGACCGAATCCACTCCGGTCTCGAACGCCGTTCCGCTGAGGCTGAACAGCTTGCAGTAGTTCATGATGGGCGTGAAGTTTTCCGCCTCGCGGTTGATTTTGTTCAGGAAATTCCACCGGTAGTCCTCGATGCTGTTGCCATTGTCGAGGATGCGGTTGACGTTCACCACAAGGTCAGGCGAGGGCAATTTCAAGCCTGCTGCGGTTGCTGTAGTCGGGTAATAGACGAGTTCGTATTCGTAAAGTGTGCCATCCGATCCGTTCTCGAATTGAGAATCGAGAAACACATCCTCATAGCGCGCCATTTGGAGAATCGCCGTGCCGGTGAGTTCGCTTCTGGGCGCGAGCACCTTGATCAGATCATTGTATCGGCTGATGGCTCCACCGGAGTTGGAAATGAAAGTGTCGAACAACAATTCCCGCTGTCCGGGGGTCAGCCCTTCCGATATCTCCTTCGCGGTCGATGATGGTGCACTCGATGCGGTCGTTGCTCATGACCTCGGTGAGCGCGTGCATGAAATCGCGGTCGGCATTGGTGGTGACCACGCGGAAGTTATGCAATCCGTTGGTGGCAGCCGTGCCATCCGCCACCTTGTAGAGCGCCCTCGACGAGGATCCACCGGCTGGGTGAAACGATTGGACGCCCGCTCCGTCCGTTCCCAGGATGTAGAACTGCACCACGGCACCAGCGGCCTGTCCGGGAATGCTTGCCTGATAGAGTCCGCCGGTTTGAGTCATCGACACACTGGTGAAACTGCCGCCATTCACCGAGTAGAACAAAGCGAGGGAGGCGACGTTTTCCGGGTCCGATGCCGTCACGCTCACGGTCGTGGTTTGGAAGGCAGCGGGCACGGCAGGGCTGTGTTTCAAGGACGCATAGGTGGGTCCGATATTTGCCACCGCGCGGGAATTCGGAGCGGAGGGGGTTCCCGGATTTGCGGGTCGATCGATGGATGTCATCTTCGCCACACGACTGAAATAAAGCCGCGTGTGCAACTGGTTCATGCCGCTGACCCAGCGGGCGCGATAGGAAATCTGATAGGGGAGGCCATTGGTCACCCCGCTGGCGAGCGTGGTTTCGATCTGGTTGTGCATGTGCTCGGTGGGACCGCTGGCAACGATGCGCAGGATTTTGTTTCCCGGGTTGCCCGGCTCATCGATGATCTGGCTGTGGCGGTGGTTGCCGCGCAGGCGCCAGACAGAGGGATTGTTGAAACCCGGATCGGTCAACTTCTGGGTTGCCGCCCCCGTGGGGTTTTCAATCACACTCACATCATCGAGCCAGATTTCACCGGCGGAGAGCAGGCCGAGATTGAATTCGGACCATACGGCGTCCGCGCCCTTGCTGGCGGCGGCGGTCGAGTTATAGGTATAGGTTTTCCATGCGGTGCGGTTGCTTTCATTGCTGGCTGACCACGCGCTCCCACGTGAGTTGTCCGCATCCAGATCGCGGAGTTCCAGCGACGATCCGCCGCCATCCGCCGCCTCGGGCCACTGGCCTCCTTCGTAGTAGCGCACGCGGTCCGCGATGTTCTTGGAGGGATCGCGCAGCTCGATGTTTTCCCCGCTGCGCGAGAGGCTTCCGCTAAAGGTGCCAAGCACGCGGGCGGATGGATGGGCGGCGGTGAAGAGGGCGGGGGACTTGACGATGCTTGCATGTTCTCCAGCAGCGAGAAGCGTGCCGGGGGCGAAGGTGAAGTTGATTCCATCAGCGAGCGACCAGTCTGTGAGATCCACGGTCTGGTTGCTGCGGTTGGCGATTTCCACCCATTGGTTTTCCGAATCGCGCATGGGCAGGGCGGCGGTGGCCGGAGAAATGAGACGCCGGAGATCCAGCTTGAGGCCGAACACGATGTCGCTGCTGGTGTTGTGGACATGATGGACTTACACCGAAATGCGGTTGGAACCTGCGATGAGTCCGGTGGTGGGAAGAGTTGCTGATACCAGCGTCGCATTGTTCACCGGTGCGGTGGCCCGCGTTTCAGGGCCGACAGCTCCGGCTGGCATGTTGAAGCGATGAATCTCCACGCCATTGAGATAAAACACAGCGCCGTCATCGATCTGATGCGTCAGCTCAAGCGAGTCTGCGGAGTCGAGTTCGGTCTGGCTCAGCGAAAACTCACGCTCGAAATAGTGCGTGACGGTACTCGCGGAGAAGGGCGTGGCAATCGTGGAAAGGGGCACGGGAAGAGTCGCGCTTTCCACTCCGATGGGGCCGGTTCCTGACCTCCAATTGCCAGCCACAGGATGGGCCACTGTCGACCAGTTGGCAGGCAAGTTTTCATCCGCACTGTTATATCTCCAGACTTGATTGTAGTTCGACAATGTTTGCGTCTGATAGACCGCAGGAATGGCGGGAGCCGGTGGCAACGATGGCGGGTCGTAGAGGATCTCACTGATGACGACGGCATTCGAAATAGCGAAGCCATTCGCCGATCCCGGTGTGGGGGAGGAAGGATACATCCACTCCGCGCCATGGGCCGGGGAGAGTCCGCGCAGGCGGTTGGTGGCTTGGCGGCTATCGATCACCGCGGACTTTGCCGCATTGTAGAGGAAGAGTTTTTCATCGTTGGACGGACGAAAGCCCAACATGCCCTCGGTCACCAGCAACAAGCCGCCCGGTGCCAGCGAACCGGAAGGAAGAGTGTATTGGACCGGAACATCGGTGCCTCGCGAAATGACCATGCCGCTGTAGTTGATCGAAGTTGTCGAGGTGTTGACCAGTTCCACAAAGAAGGTGCCCGCCGCGACATTGGAGGCGCTGATTTCATGAAAGCGGATCCCCGCAGCATCCGGGACTGTGGGGAAATTTTCCGCACCGGGTGTGCCACCGACTTGGGCGGAATGGGTCCATTGCTCGGCGGGACCGCTCGAAGTGTAGGGCAGACGTTTCGCAAGAGTGACGCCCGAGTTGTCCGGAGCGGCCGGCCATGGATCATTGTCGCCGAAGTCGATCTCATCCATCATCCGATCGCTTTGATTGATGAGGCGGAGTTGCTCACCACTGTTGGCGATGCTGCCGGTGAATGGTCCGAATTGTCCTGCGCCGGGTGTCTTGGCCACCACGATGAAGGCTCCCGGTTGCACGATGGTGTTGGGTGGAAATGTATAAGCAATGCCATCAAAGCGCCATCCGGAGATGTCCACACGGATGCCCATTTGATTGAACAACTCGATCCATTCGCCGTTCTCCGAAGTTCCAGCCGGATTGTATTGGATCTCATTGAACACGACGACGGAGTCCGGAGACGCCGTCGCGTGAAATGAGGATAGGGCGAAGCAAGCTGCCGCCAGCATGGAACATCGGGACATCTGTAATGATTCGGGGTGGGGGAAAATGGAAGCGATTCCCTGGGTTTTGAGAACGGAACGCGTGGTTGTGCGAATTGGGTGTTTCGCAGGCCAAGCGTAGGCTGGAAACTAGGCATGCCCCGCTTTTCCGTCAAGTTGATCCGGGCTTGGATAAAATGGGGGGCGGGTGGGGATTTTCGGTCGGATTGCGGCTGGAAAATCCGTGGTTCGATGTCAGGCTCGCGGGATGCAAGCGCAGGTGCCCATCCTCGAGGCGGTAAGTTTGGTGAAAGTTTTCGGTGAGTCCACTGCTCTCGATGGACTCTCCTTCGCCGTTGCGAAGGGGGAATCACTCGGCTTGCTGGGCGTGAACGGAGCGGGCAAGACCACAGCCATGAACTTGCTGCTTGGCCTGACGACTCCCACCTCGGGGCAGGTCCGCATGTTTGGATTGGATTTGTGGAAGCACCGCATTGAGATTCTGAAGAAGGTCAATTTTTCCTCCGCCTACACCAACCTTCCATCCAATCTGCTCGTGTGGCAGAATTTGGTTGTTTTTGCCAAGTTGTATGGAGTGAGGCATCCCAAGGAACGGATCGAGCAGCTTCTCGAACTGCTGGACATCACCCATTTGCGCAAGTCCGTCACGGGGCGCCTCTCGGCGGGTGAATCCACGCGGGTGAATCTCGCCAAGGCGCTGCTCAATGAACCGGAGTTGTTATTGCTCGATGAACCCACGGCCTCGCTCGATCCGGACATCGCCGACCGGGTGCGCAAGTTGCTCCGCAAGCTCCAGGCAGAAACGGGGCTGTCCGTGCTCTACACTTCGCACAACATGCGGGACATCGAGGAAGTCTGTGATCGGCTGATCTTTCTTCACGGTGGCAAAGTGCTTGCGGAAGGCACTCCCGGTGAGGTGCATGAGCGATTCAACCGCACATCGCTTGAAGATCTTTTCATCGGTGTGGCGCGAGGAGAAGTCGCCGCCATCGGCATCCAACCCTGAAACATCAATCCCAAGCCCATGCCATTTTCCTTCAATACCGTCAGCGCCTTGGTTTTGAGATATCTGTTTCTTTACACCCGCCATCCGGTGCGCTTTGTGGAACTCATCTTCTGGCCGCTGGTGGATCTTCTCGTGTGGGGATTTCTCACGGTTTATCTGCAAAAGCAGGGAGCGGGGGCTTTTCCCACAGCGATTACATTCCTGATCGGCGCGATGATTTTATGGGATGTGATGTTCCGCTCGCAACAAGGCGTGGCCATCTCGTTTCTTGAGGATGTCTGGACGAGAAACCTGCTCAACGTGTTCGTTGCACCTGTTAGAACCGTCGAGTATGTGGCGGCGACCTGTGTCGTGGGCGTGTTGCGCGTGGCATTCACACTGGTCATCCTCGCGGTCGTTGCTGCCTCGGCTTACCAGTTCAACATCACGAGCATGGGGCTCGCCTTGCTGCCGTTTCTGGCCAACTTGATCCTGTTCGGTTGGTTTCTCGGGATGATTTCCACCGGGCTGATCATGCGCTGGGGGCAGGCGGCGGAGAGCTTGGCGTGGGCGGTGCCCTTTTTCATCCAACCTCTCGCGGCGGTGTTCTATCCGGTCTCGGTGCTGCCGGCGTGGTTGCAACCGATTGCCCACGCTCTGCCCTGCACGCCGGTGTTCGAAGGCATGCGGGCCGTGCTCTCCGGCGGGGGCATCCCGTGGGGCAGTTTGCAATCCGCCTTGCTGCTCAACCTCGTCTGGGGCTCCCTCGCGGCGACGTTTTTCGCCCTCAACCTGCGGCATGTCCGCAAGACCGGCCTGCTGGTGAAAGTGGCCACTCAGTGAGGCGCATTGACGAGCGACATCACCGACCGCGCAGGAACCTCGAAAGGCGTTGAGGGGTCGAGCGCATCGCCACGTTGAAGATTGGTTTCGGCAGAAGTGACGTAGGGTATGAACTTGCCGGGTGGATTGCTTGGATTTCCATTCATGCGAAATCTAACAGAAGCAGGTTTGTCGGCCATGTTGACGAAAACGGCGACA
>JALOTR010000296.1 GCA_025457805.1 Akkermansiaceae bacterium
CACGGACGCCACCGAAGCGCAGCGTTCCAAAGTCGAAGAAGCAGCCAAAGCGGTATTATCCGCCCGCGAGCAATTCCCGGCAAGCACCCTTGCGGATCTATACGACCCCATCTCCATGCCACCCGCACTCGCCAAGGCCCACGAAGCCCTCGACCGCGCCGTGGACCGCTGCTACCGCAAAGAACCGTTCCAGACCGACCGCCAGCGCGTGGAATACCTCTTTGGCCTCTACGAACAACTCACCGCCCCGCTGGCCGTGGAAAAGAAGCCGAAGAAACGGAAGGTCTAGCGTCAGCAGTTGTCGTTAAAACTGAAAATTCCTGTCGTTCATCAACAAAATGAAAAACCAAAAAAACATCGGCAGGGAATCAAGAATCTACATGTTTTCCACCAAACCCACGAAATGACATCATGAAAGGATACTATGAAATCAAAACCGCAGCGGATGGCCGGCATCAGTTCACGCTGCATGCAGGCAATCATGAAATCATCCTGATGAGCCAGCTCTATGCGGAGCGGGCCGGTGTGGAAAAAGGCATTGCCTCGGTTCAGGAACATGGACCCCATGAATCCCGTTATGAGCGCAAGCTTTCTGCCAAGGGCGAGCCTTACTTTTCACTCAAATCGACTAACGGACAAATCATCGGCACCAGTGAGATGTATGGTTCCGAGGCATCCCGCGACAATGGCATCCGCTCGGTGATGACCAATAGTCCTTCAACGGTGGTGAAAGAGGTTTCCTAACGTTTTTTCTCGATGGCGACGAGGGTGATATCGTCCATTTGAGGTCCTTCGCCGGTGAAATGGCGGAGTTCTTCTTGCATGCGGGTGAGGATGGATTCCGCGCCCAGAGGGGCGGCGAGGCGGAAGACTTCGGACATGCGTTCCATGCCGAATTCCTCTTCTTCTGAATCCACCGCCTCGCGCACTCCATCGGTATAAAACAGCACGCAATCGCCGGCGAAAAGTTCGATTTCCTGATCCTTGGTCACGCGTTCGAAGACGGTGCCGCCATCGACACCCAGCGCGAGGCCGGGCGAGCGGAGCAGCTCCACTTTTCCAGTCTCCTTGCGAAACAGCAGCGCGGGATCATGTCCGGCGCGGGACAGCACGAGCTTGCCGGTGGTTTCATCGAGAATGCCATAGGCCATGCTGATGAACATGTCCTCGCGGATGTCTGGAAACAACTGGCGGTTCACGGCAGCGAGCACCTCGGAAGGTGAGGTGCGGCCAGGGGCGACGGATCGCAGGGCGCTGCGGCACATGGCCATCAGGAGCCCCGCCGGCACGCCTTTTCCGGATACATCGGCGATGGCGATGCCGAATTTGTGAGAACCGAGTTCGAGATAATCATAATAATCCCCGCTGATGATGCGGGCGGGGAGATTGGTGCCACTGATGCGGAAACCGGCGATGACCGGATCATTTTGCGGCAGCAGGATGCTTTGCACCTCGCGGGCGTTCTGCAGCTCGTTTTCCATGGCCCGTTTTTCATGGGCCTCGCGGTGGATGCGGGCATTGCCGATGGCGAAGGAGGACTGCTCCGCAGCGGAGCGGAAGACGGCGAAGTCGTTTGCGGAAAATCCGCCATCCGAGTGGCGGCGCGCGACCACCAGCACGCCCAGATCCTTGCCCGCATGGCGGAGCGGGGATAGCAGGGCATCCACATCGTCGGTATAACGGGTGAAGGCATCGCGGAAGGAGGGGTGGTTCTTCACATCCTCCACATGGATCGGCTCACCCACCGCGAGGCAATAGCCGAGAATCCCCTCGTCCACCGCCACGCGGGAAAGACGAATGTGGCTTTCGAGGGCGCGTGGATCACGCTCGGCCTTCTTGCGGACTTCCACCGGGATGCCAATGAGCGGCGGGCAATCTTCCGAAATGTAAGAAGGCAGCAGGAAGGTGCTGCCTGGAGCGAGGAAATACACCGCGCCGCCGCGGGCATTTACCACCTTGTCGATGCCATCGACGATGATGCGGGAAAGCACCGAAGGCGAAGGTTCGTTTTCGATGGCGAGACCGAGGTCATGGAGAAAGGAAAACATCCGTTGTTCCTCGCATTCCATATCGCGGAACCGCTTGCGGATCGAACGGTTCCTCTTGCGCTGGTTGCGCAGGGCGAGCAGCAGGACAATGAGAACGACGGCGCAGACAATCAGCGCGATGATCAAGGAGTCCTGCATTATGGCGGCATCAACATTTCAGCAACATGCACGCCCACTTCTAACCTCAATCCTTGCCGGGTGCCAGCTTCTCTTTCTCCGAGATCTCGTTTTCCAACAGATTCACCACTCCGGAAAACTCGCTGGCGTTCTTATCATTCATATCCGAAAGCGTTTGATGGGCTTCCAGCACATGACGTGCGCGCTGGACCCCGCCGAGCTTGCCGGCGCCTTGGGGCGGCTGGAGTCCCGGGCGGATGGCATCCAAGCGCCCGCGCCACGTCGCTTCCGGAGGATCGATTTCCATCAGGAAATCCAGGCCCAGATCTTCGAGCGAACGCCGGTTGCGCTCGCCCGGTTCCGCCACTTGCAGGCCGCCCTCACCGCTGGACATGAGCCGTGTGGCGATGCCGGCCAGCGTGCCCATGAAGGTGGAATCCATGCCCGAGCATTGTTGAAGATCCACCACGATGTGGCTCTCACCGGAGGCGATGCGCTCATCGGCAAAGGTCTTGATCACAGGGCTGTTCATGAACGAGCCCTTGCCTTCGCAGCGGATCCAACTGAATCCTTCAAAAATTCCGACGAGAATGGGGTGATCAGGGGTCACAGGAATAAAGCCTTCGGTCACACGGGCCGACGGTTGGGACCCTAAAATGCCAAGCGGCGCAGGTCAACCATCCATCTTGAAAAAGCCTGCGCGCTTATTGCCATAGATAGGATCGCTTGGATGCAATTTCACGACCTCCGCGGGTAACGGTGGCTTTCCAGGCGAGGACTTTGCCATTCTTGAAATAATCCTCGCCGATCACTGCAAAGTCCGCGGTTCCCCCAGTTGCTGTCGAGGGGAAACTCCGCGTCATGCGTTTCACACGGCTGGCGCTGGCTCCTTGTTGATAGAGAAATGTCACTTCCACCGGTCCCTTGCCCAAGCCGGCCGGATCATGCCAGATCAAGGTATAATATTGGCCGAGGCGTTGGCGGCGTTCCTCCATGCTGACGGCCCCGCGCAGTCGGCGGCTTTTTTCCATCGAGGTCATGGGTTCATCGCCGCTGTTGCGTTCCTGATCGCGAAGCAGGAATTGTTTGACCACCAAGGGTTCCGGCGGGCCGGCGCAGGCTCCGAGGAACAGCGCTGCCAGAAGGCTGGAGAGGATTTTCACAGGGCGATTCAACCAGCGTGCGGCCCTGATTCAAGAAACATCCCTCCGCCCATGCCTTTTCCCCTTCCCGCAATGGCGAATGAGGCTTAAGCTCGCGATGATGAACCCAGCCGCCCCGGTGGAAACCAAACTTGAATTCGACACTCCCCAGTTCCTTCATGCCCTATTTGCCAACAACCCGAAAAACCTCGCTTACCTCGAAGCGCAGACGGGAGTGAAGGCGGTCACCCGCGATGGCTGGATCTTGCTCAGCGGCGAGCGCCATGCGGTGGATCGCGCCAAGGCGGTGTTTGTTGATCTTGAAAATGCCCAACGCAAGGGCGGCCGCATCGAGTCCCGCGATTTCCGCCTGGCGGTGGATGTGGCGACGGGCGATGGCAGTGTGAATGTGGGCGATCTAACAGGTGTGAAACTGGTGGGTTCGCGCGGTCGCAAGCCGGTCATCCCGAAAACTCCGGCGCAGCTTGAATACATCCGCGCCATCGAGACCAACGACATCGTTTTCGGCCTCGGCCCGGCAGGCACCGGAAAAACCTATCTCGCCATGGCCATGGCGCTCACCCTGCTCAAGCGCCGCGTCATGCAGCGCATCATCCTCACCCGCCCGGCGGTGGAGGCAGGCGAGGCGCTGGGATTCCTGCCCGGCGATCTGCGCGAGAAGGTAGCGCCTTATTTGCGGCCGCTTTACGATGCCATCCACGACATGCTCGATCCCGAGGAAGGCCAGCGTTATTTGGAGGAAGGCACCATCGAAATCGCCCCGCTGGCCTTCATGCGCGGCCGGACTTTGTCGCGCTCGTTTGTGATCCTCGATGAGGCGCAAAACACCACCCGCGAGCAAATGTTCATGGCACTCACCCGCTTGGGCGATGAGTCGCGAATGGTCGTCACCGGCGACAGTTCACAGGTGGACCTCAAACCGGGAGTGCGTTCCGGTCTGGCGGAAGCCGAGCACGCGCTGGTCGGCGTGGAGGGCATCGCTTTTCAACGGTTTTCCCAAGCCGATATCATCCGCCACCCGGTGGTGGGCCGCATCGTGGAAGCCTACGAAAAATATCGTCAGTAAGCCAAGCCCCCGATCTGCGGGCGCTCGGATTTATTCCTCCAGCTTGGGCGTTTCCGCTTCTTCCTTCGGTTTCTCCTCGGCTGCGGGTTTTTCCGCGGCTGCTTTGAGGTCCTCGTCGTTGGGCGGCAAGGGGGCAGGTTCGGTGGCAGGTGCCGGGGTCGCCGGAGTGACCGGTTGCTCGGGAGCTGTGAAATTGTCACCCAGCGGCGTCACAGGAGGGATCGGATTGCCGGTGGAAGGTGCTTCGGGATCGATCACCGTGGGAATGGCCCCATCCGGCGGAAGTCCCGTGGGATCGAGCGGCGGCAGGGGTTCGCTGAAATTTCCGACTGGCGGATAAACCTGATACTCCCCCGGATTCATTCCGGCGGGCACGCCTGCAACGGCATTGGGATCCTCCACCATGATGGCGGGGACGAATCCGACCTCGCCGCTGTCGAGCTCCACCCTCACATAAGTGTCGGTGGTGGAAATCACCTTCATCGAAGTGCCGCGGGTGAGCAGTTTGTCCGCATCCACATCGCCCTTCGGCCGCTTCAGGAAGAAGGTCGTGTTGTCCATGATGGTCCGCACGAACTGACCTGCCTTGAAACTCGGACCCTGCGGGGTGCTGGGGGCGG
>JALOTR010000297.1 GCA_025457805.1 Akkermansiaceae bacterium
GCCAGCTTGAGCAAGAAGATCGACTCCCCGAAGGACTGGCGGCTGATGGTCGGACGCTTGGCAGATACCCAAATTGCCCGTGAAGCGGTTGCGCTGGGGGCCGATATCCGCGGGAAACAAACCGAACCCTGATTCCGTGCTGGTTCTGGATAGTGATCATCTGACGGAACTCGGCTTCCGAAGCGTGCCGGGGCAAAGGCTCTCAAAACGTCTCGATCGTTCGGATCTTCCGGCAGTGATTTCGATCGTTTCCGTTCAGGAGCAGATGACCGGGATACTCTCCAGGTTCAACCAAATCAAACCTGCCTCCATCACCGAGTTGGTCATAGCTTAAAGGGATTTTAGAGCATGGAATCTAACAGCTTCCTGAATGGCGGCGGAATGAATTCCGCGCTCCAGTTTTTTGAACTCACCCGCCCGCGAAACACCTACGCTTCCACGATATTGCGGAATCCTCCGTAGGCCATTCGGGTGTAGTCGAAAAGTGGGTTGTCAGGAGTTTAATGCATCGAGTGAAGGCCAATCATGTTGCCTTCCGTGTCGTATATCAGGGATATGAAACCATAGTCGCCGATCGACATTTTCGGCAAATGGATCTTCCCACCGGACTCAGGGGCACGCGATGCGGTGCTGCTGCAATCCTCGCAAGAGAAATAAACAATCGTGCCGCCCGTGCCGGAGTCCTTGTCCTTCATTTTGCAAAGCGCCCCGCTACAGCCCGCCTGATCCTCGCAGCCCATGCCCGGGAAAACCCACATCTCCAAGTCCGGATCGGGTGATGGAAGTGGGTCTAACTCCACTTGGAAGACCGACTGATAGAATGCCTTGGCCCGGTCCATGTCCTGCACATAGATCTCGAACCAGCCGACTGGATTGCTTGGAGGTTTCATGAGGTGTAGTGATTCGATGTTTAGGATGGAAGGAGTGGGGATCGCAAGCTCGTGGGTAAGATTGCGGTGCTTCAGCCCTGACCGATGAAAATGGGGACAATAAGGTCCCCGCTCCTCAACGTGCGCCCTTTATGGCCGATTTTGCGACCACTTGGCCGGAATCGGGACCATCAAATGCTTTCGTTCTGCTGATTTTCAGCGATTCTTTGGTCGTTCCGCGACGCCACGGCCGACCGGAACACCAGCTCACCCAAGCGAGACCACCAACCGCAACGAACCGAATTCCGGGGGGAAATCATTCGAGCGAGGCCAAGCCGGTGAATTTGGAAAAAAGCGCGCGTCGAGAATTCCGGGGGGAAATCCGATGCGCGCTTTTCTTTTGTGGGGTGGGTGCCCGATCAGGGCTTGTGGGGAGTGATCTGGATGTTGCGGAAATGGATTTCCGCCCCTTCGGATTGCAGGCCGATAGGACCGGAGAGGACGTCGAGGCCTTTCACCTGGTTGACGAGTTCGCCGTTGACCTTGAGTTCCATTGTGTCTCCCGAGACCTTGATTTCATATCGGTTCCACTCGCCGGGAGCTTTCTCGGCGGCTTTGATTTTTTTCACGCCTTTGAAATCACCAAGGGATTCGTGGTTCTTGATTTCCTGAATGCGTTCGGCCGGACCATCGATGCTGGCACCGAAGAAGCCCCAGGCGTCGCCGGCGTTTTCATGTTTGAGCTGCGCTTCGACGCACTTGGGCATGAAGGTGGCAGGTTTGCCGGCGATGCGGAGCAGGACACCGCTGTTGCCCGGTGTGCCGCCGGGAGCCCAGCGCCACTCGAAGCTGAGCGCGAAGTCCTGATAGGAATTTTCCGTCACCAAATACCCCAGCGGAGTGCCTTTGCAGACGATAACGCCATCCTTCACAGACCAGACGTCCTCCTTCTTCACCCCCTCCCCTACCAAAATGTGGGACCAGCCTTTGAGATCGGTGCCATTGAAAAGAGTGACCACGGACGACGGGTTGGTGGCTTGATCCTTGGGAAGCACTTCGGCATGGGTGGAGGACAGCGGGCTGAGACTGGCCAGGATGCAGGCGGATAGGTTGCGGATATTCATGTGCATGGGGCTTGGTTGTTATTCGGAACCGGAATCTCGCACAATCCGCTTCGGTGGAAAGAGAAAACATGTCTCAAATTTCCGGAATCCCGGCGCATGAAAAGAACCCGCTTTGAATGGATTTCCGGCTGGAGTCCGGTCGTCGTTTGGTAAGGATGGCAGGAAGACAACTATCCGGAAATCCACAATCGCAATCTCCCGACGGATCGGTTAGCCCCCGGACACGGGGTGACAATTCCAGCCACGACCGCACCGCACCCATGAAAAATCAACACTACTTGAGATCGCTCCCCATGCTGATGCTTTCCGCCGGTTTGGCAGGATGGGCATTTGCTGCGGAGAACTTCGACCGCACGATCCTCCCGGTCCAGCAACCGAAACGGGAGGTCATCACGGAGACCGACGCCCGGAATGCAAAAGTGCCCGAGCGTTTCCACGTCACCGCGCCGCAGGGAGCGCCCAACGTCCTGATTGTGCTGCTCGACGACCTCGGCTTCGGAGCCACCAGCACCTTCGGCGGGCCGATCGCCACGCCGACGCTCGACCGCCTCGCCAAGGGCGGCTTGCGTTACAACCGATTTCACACCACCGCGCTCTGCTCGCCCACTCGTGCCGCGCTCAAGGCCGGGAGAAATCACCACACCTGCAACATGGGATTCATCACTGAAATGGCGACCGGATTTCCCGGCGCGACCGGTGAGATTCCCAACGCGGTCGCCCCGCTCGCCGAAATGCTCCGCCTCAATGGCTACAGCACCGGGGCCTTCGGCAAATGGCACGAAACCGCCTCCTGGGAAGTCTCTGTTTCCGGTCCTTACGATCGCTGGCCGACGCATCAGGGCTTCGATAAATTTTACGGTTTCATCGGTGGTGAGACCAACCAATGGGCGCCTTTCCTCCACGACGGCGTGACCCAAGTGGAACTCCCGGACGATCCCAACTATCATTTCATGGAAGACATGGCCGACAAGTCTATCGCCTGGATGAAACACCAGAAGGCGATGACTCCAGACAAGCCGTTCTTCGTCTATTTCGCTCCCGGAGCCGTCCACGCCCCGCACCACGCCCCCGCTGATTGGATTGCCAAATGGAAGGGCAAGTTCGATCAAGGCTGGGACAAAATCCGCGAGGAAACGCTGCAACGCCAGATCGCCATGGGCATGGCCCCCCAAGGCACCAAGCTAGCCCCTAAACCTCAAGCCATCAAGGATTGGGACAATCTAACAGCCGAAGAGAAAGCCCTCTTCACCCGTCAGGTGGAAACCTTCGCCGCGTTCCTCGATTACACCGATCACCACATCGGCCGCGTCATCGATGCCATCGGCGAAACCGGCCAACTCGACAACACGCTCGTCTTTTACATTGCAGGCGACAACGGCACCAGCGCTGAGGGCGGAGCAAACGGAATGTTCAACGAATATACCTATTTCAACGGAGTTCAGGAAAAGGTCGAAGATATGGCAAAGCTCGCCGACAAATGGGGCGGCCCGGAAACCTATCCGCACATGGCCGCCGGTTGGGCGGTCGCCTTGAACTCGCCGTTCATGTGGACCAAACAGGTCGCTTCCAACTTCGGCGGCACCCGCGTCGGGATGGTCGCTCACTGGCCGAAAGGCATCGCTGCAAAAGGCGAGATCCGCAGCCAATTCAGCCATGTCATCGACATCGCCCCCACCATCCTCGAAGCCGCCGGACTGCCCGAACCGAAAGTGGTCAATGGCACTCCGCAGATTCCGATCGAAGGCAAAAGCCTGCTCGCCAGTTTCAGCGATACCAAGGCTCCCGCCCGCAGCACCCAATACTTCGAAATCGTCGGCAACCGCGCGGTCTATCACGAAGGCTGGCTCGCCGGCGTCGTTCACAAGGCCCCATGGGAATCCAAACCCAGCCGCGCGCTCGAAGCGGATCTCTGGGAACTTTACGATGTCCGCAATGACTTCAGTTGCTCGACCGATGTCGCAGCACAGAACCCGGAAAAACTCAAGGAACTGCAAGCTGTGTTTCTAGCAGAAGCGAAGAAATACCATGTCCTGCCCATCGACGACCGCGCCTTCGAACGCCTCAACGGCGCACTCGTCGGCCGACCCGACCTGATGGGTTCGCGCACCTCGCTCACCCTCGCGGAAGGCATGCAAGGCATGATGGAAGCCGCTTTCATCAATGTGAAAAACAAATCCAAAACCATCACCGCCGAGATCGAGGTTCCCGAAACCGGGGCCCATGGCATGATCCTCGCCCAAGGCGGGCGTTTTGGTGGTTGGGCGCTCTACGTCAAGGATGGCATCCCCGGCTATGACTACAATTTCCTCGGTCTCCAACGCACCAGCATCACCGGAACGGAAAAACTCAAGCCCGGCAAGAACACGCTCAAACTCGACTTCGCCTACGACGGCGGCGGCCCCGGCAAAGGCGGCACCGCCACCCTAACAGTCAACGACGCGAAAGCCGCCGACGGCAAACTTCCCCACACCCAAGCCGGCATCTTCTCCGCCGATGAAACCGCCGACGTCGGCATCGACCTCGGCACCCCCGTCGTCGAAGCCATCGGCTGTGAACACAAATCCAAGTTCACCGGCCACATCCCGAAGGTGACCATCGAGGTGAAGTGATGCGAAACACTCACGCGCCATGGGTGACGGCTGGCGTGGTCATGTGACGTGTCGGGATTGAATCGAGAATTGCCGAACGTGGAAAAGCACCATAGGTTCGTGACCATGCAACCGGGTGGCACCAAAGGCGGAACAGGCGAATTCATCGGCGGACTGGTGCTCTCGGCACTCGGTTTCTGGTTCATTCTGGACTCGGTGCAAGTCCATACCGGGCCGGTCGGGTGGTTCAGCGGGCTCATCGGCGGATCACGTGGCGGCGCTTGGGGTACCACCTCGATGGGCGTTGTTTTCGTGCCGTTTTTCATTGGCGTGTTTGTATTGTTCTTTGATGCGCGCGCCAAGTGGGCCTGGTTTCTATCGGGTCTCGGTTTGATCGTGGTCCTGATTGAGATCCTGAGCCGCATCCAGTTTG
>JALOTR010000298.1 GCA_025457805.1 Akkermansiaceae bacterium
CCACAGCGTGCTCGATACCGCGATTTTCACTCCCCGCGCCATGTGGCCGGCCCAGACGGTCACGGATCTCGGCCCCATCCTTGGCCGCTTCGGCTGATGTTAGAAAATCCAGGCCACCGGCCAATCCATCATTCCTCGGCTTGCCAGAAGGCGGCGGCTCGTCATAACTACCCATCGTGAACGTCGGAATCCTCGCCAATCCCCACAAACCCGGATCTGTCCCCACGATCCAGGCGCTGAGGACGGCCCTCGCCGCCCGCTCGATCAACACCTTGCTGGATACCCAGACCGCAGATCTCCTCGGCGAGTCCGGTGGCATCCCGGCGGGTGAACTCAATCATCACGCCGATGTCGCGGCGGTGATCGGTGGAGATGGCACGATGCTCAATGCGATGTCGCGGCTCGGCGATTTCGAAAAACCCGTGGCTGGCATCAATGTGGGAAATCTCGGTTTTCTCACCAGTTGCACCGATGATGAACTCGACGTGTTCGCCGCCGCCCTCGCAGATGGAAATTTCACTACCAGCGTGCGCACCTTGTTAGAGGCGAATGTGCATCGCGATGGCAAGCCCGTGCGATCCTTCACCGCACTCAACGAAGTCACACTCGCCCGTGGCGTCACCGGCCGCCTCGTTTCCCTGCGAGCCCGGGTCAATGGCGAGTTGCTCAACGACTATCGCGCCGATGGCCTCATCGTCGGCACGCCAACCGGATCCACCGCCTACTCGCTCTCCGCCGGTGGCCCGCTGATTTCGCCGGGTGCGGGCGTGTTTCTCATCACGCCGATTTGTCCGCACAGCCTGAGCCAGCGCGCGCTCGTGCTGGCGGATTCCTCTGTGGTCGAGTTGTCCTCGGAAGACCGCGAATGCGGCCCGATGATCTTCACCGTGGATGGCCGCGATAGCGTGCGCATCGAGCCCGGCGATTGCATCGAGGTGCGGAAATCATCACGCTCGTTCCATCTTTTGCGCCTGGAAGGCAGGAGTTTCTACGAAGCCCTGCGCCAGAAGCTCGGCTGGCAGGGAGTTTGAGAAAAAATCATCCGCCCGCCATCTCCAGCGTCATGCGGATGGCGCGGATGAGCTTGTCCCTTAGCGGCCGTGCCTCTGCCGCGAGTTGTTTCTGCTCGGTTTCATAAATCCGCCTGCCCTCCGCGGTCTCGATGCGCACCGCCTCGCGGCCCCATGCTGTTAGATCATAAGGGCTGGCCCGCATGTCCAGATCGCGGAGTTTTACGGCCAGTTCGAAGCAATCGAGCAACAAATCCGATCCCGCCCAGGGCATGCTCTTCGCCGCCCATTTGTAGAGGTCCATGTTGGCATGCACGCAGCCCGGTTGCTCTAACAGAACGCGCGAATCCAGATCCGGCTGCAAGCGGTTGAGCGGCCTCGCATCCTGGGCAAAAAAGCGGAACGCATCATGATGGGAACAACAAATCGCCCTCGATTCCACCAAGGCATCAATCTCTTCCTGCGGCAGCCGCAGCCCGAGGATTTTCTCATGCCGCACATCCCGGCCCCGATACACCATCGCCCACTCGTGCAGGCCATGGCAGGCAAAATTAGGCGCGCGGCCCTGCGTGGCTTCTAACAATTCCAGCATCCATGCCAGCCGTTGCCGTGCACCTCCTTCCAAACGCCGCGGATCGGCAAAAACAACATCATTTTCCATGACATAACTCTTTCCCGAAAACTGCGATGGCAGCGATGAGCCATCCACCGCCAATCCCACGCCGATGCCCGGATGCCACTTGCTGAGAAAGGCCAGAGGAAACGGATAATACTCGAACAGGAAATCCTCGATCGGATGGGGCAGCCCGCGATCCTTTCGCGCCCGTGCCGGCACAGTGAACGCAGCCGCCCGCACACCATGCGCCTCCGCCAGCTCCCGCCAGGTGGCGGCAGTGAGGACTTTTGGCGGCGTGCAAACAGTCATGGCGCGCCCAAAATGCATGAGGCGATGAAAAATGCAAAACTTCACTCCCCGTGCCCCGCAGGGCGATCAAGCCAGAGATCACGGACTCCGATAAAGAACAAATGAACCGCGGATGAACGCGGATTTGGATGAAACCATGGAGTTTTGATCGGGATCAGGGCACGTTTCCACTCCCTTCCCAATGCTTTGGGCATCATCCCTTTTTCATCTGCGCAAATCCGGGTCCATCTGCGGTTGAAAATTCCCTAGCTTGATTGCAGTGCCGTGCCCCGCCGGATTTTCAACTTGCCCGTTTCCCCTGCAACAGATTGAGTCTGAGTAAGACAAGGGTCCCTTGTCGCCACCCCATTGCCCCTATGTTCCACCGCATCCTGCTGTTCTGTTTCACATTGAGCCTCACCGCCCACGCCGACCCGCCCTATGCCGGCACCATTTTCGTCGATCCCGACATCATCACTGCGGCCGATCCCACCACCTATCTCTCCGTCACTCCCAAGGGCCGGGGAAATCGCATGATGTTTGATCGCCGCCAAAACGCATTCATCCAGGTCAACGCCCGCTTGTACACGGCGAAATTTTCCGATTCCCGCGAGATCGAAGTGCAGGTCAATCCCGAGTTCCCCTCCAGCAAGGCGCGCAAACTGGCGGTCAAGTATGCCAAAGTCATCGGGCGCCTGCCCAAATGCCTGCGCCTCGATGTGGACACCGTTTGGATCCACAACGGCGTCCAACCCTTCGGCGGAGGCAACCGCAATCTCCTCATCCACACCGGCCAATCGACCCTCTACGAAAAGGACCGCATCCTCGAGGAAACCCTCGTCCACGAAGCCAGCCACACCTCGCTCGATAGCTACCACGCCGCTGCCAAGGGCTGGCTCGCCGCGCAGAAATCCGACCCCGAATTCATCTCCACCTACGCCCGGGACAATCCCGCCCGCGAGGATGTCGCGGAAACCTTCCTGCTCTGGCTCGCAGTCCGCCACCGCCCGGAACGCATCGATCCCGCCCAGGCGGCCATCATTCGGAAATCCATCCCCGCCCGCCTGAAATACTTCGACCGCGCCCGATTGGACATCAGCCCCGTCGATTGATCCGCAGCTCCCCTGCACCTTCCCGAACCTTTCTCAACAAAAGGCAAAATTTGCCTTGCGTCCCCAAGCCCCCGGCCCTAATCATCCCGCCCCGCGCCGAAAGGCGCATGGTTAAAATCGCGGGATGGAGCAGCCAGGTAGCTCGTCAGGCTCATAACCTGAAGGTCGTAGGTTCAAATCCTACTCCCGCAACCACTTTAACACCAGTTCGTTGGGTGGTATTTTCACGGGGTTTCCGGAAGGGGCGATTTTGCCACCGTGAACAAAACAGGCCGGAAACCGTGAACAATGGCTCCCGCTCGCAACAATGCGGGCGGCTTGCGCGCATGGGTTCGGGCGCCACAGTGCCAAACTGCGGGTTTTGCGCAAATTCAATGGATCTCGGTGCTTGCGACAACCGATCCCAGCCATGGCAAGCATCTACCGACGACCCGACACCCAGAATTTCTGTCTCTCCTGCTATCCGCGCCCCGGAGCGAAACTCGTCCGCGCCAGTCTTGGCACCGACAACGAGGAAATCGCATGGAAGGTGGCGCGGAAGGTGGACCTGCTGATCGAACTCGAAAAGATGGCCGGAATCGAAGTTCCCGAGAAAATCCTCGGTGCTTTCGAGCAGTTTAAGTCGCTTCTTGCGAAGGTTCCCACGCACAGTGCTGAATCCGGGCAATCTGCCGAGGCGGAATCCAAATCCGAGGTGACCAAGATCAAGTGCCCGATCGACGACGTCATCCGCTCGTTCCTCGTCCGCAGCATGGTTGCCAACGTTCATCACGGAACCTCCGACAAAATTTCACGACTCCGACATTTCTTTGGCTCAGAGCGCATCAACGCACTCGATCCCCGGCCTCCCGAAGTTCTGAAGAGACGCAAAAAGGTGAAAATCGCGCTGCCTTGGTTCAAGGGAGATGATCTGGCCCAGATCAAAACCGAAACCATCCTCCTCTACATGGCGGAGAAGAAATATTCACGATCCAACAACCGTCATGTGCGCGAACTTTTCCACGAGCTTTTCCAGTATGCTCTGAAGAGCGGAGCGTATTGTCCGGACAATCCCTACGCGGCGAATCCTGCGGATGACTTACCCTCGTTCAAAGGCACCGGCGAGCCCGTGACGGTTCTGACCAGCGAACAGGTGGAAAACCAATACTCCGTGGTGTCAAAAGACAAGGTCACCCTGTTCGGCTGCCAACTCATGCTGGAGGCCGGTTTTCGACTGCACGAAATTCTTTCCCTGCGGCGGATGGATCTCGATGTAGGTGGCAAAATCCGGCTTCTCATGCCGGGCGATCGAAAAATCAACGCGACGAGCCTGAAAACCGGGCAGCGTCCGGTCACCGTGAGGCCGACGCTACGACCGATGATTCAGAGCTTCCTGCGAATGAATCCAGGCGGAGATTCGGATTGGTGTTTTGCTTCGCCAAAGGGGGAACGGATGACGAGTGACGCGTTCGGAGAATCGCTCAGGCTGCTCAATCGCGCCGCAGGACTTCCATGGACCAGTCAGGACTTCAGGCATACCTTTGCGACGAATCGTCTCAACGAAGGCTGGAACCTCAAAGTGCTGGCGCAGGAAATGGGGACGAGCGTCCAGATGTTGATGGATCACTATCTGGGTTACATCGATCCTCCTGTGTTATCCACGGCCGGATTCTGATTTTCGCCGGTGGAATTCTTTCAGGAGCGCACGGCTGTTATTTAAGAATTCCTCATTGGGAGGACCTTCGAATATCTCCTCTCCCAACTCCTCGATCAGAATCTCTGGGGTTTCTCCACGAGGAGCGCCTTCAAACTCATGCCACAGAGCCAGGAGCTTCAAGGAGCCTTCGAGATTGAAAGGTCTTGTGAGGAAATACTTTATGAGTAGAGCATCAACATTCTCAAGTAGATCCATCTCCGAAGAAGAGCTCTCTGCACTGTATGATCGAGCGGTTCTATCTCTATGTCCTTTTGTTCCCGGTGATTCGCATCGGATGCGGGGT
>JALOTR010000299.1 GCA_025457805.1 Akkermansiaceae bacterium
GTGAGGCCGCCTTTGACGACGCCTTTGACCTTGCCGCGGACGAGACCGCCGTCTTGGAAGACTTTGACGATTTTTTCCCAGTTTTGTTTGTGGGCGGCTTTTTCCTTCGAGAGGACAACCATGCCCTCATCGTTTTCGAGTTTTTCGAGCAGGACTTCGATTTCGTCGCCGATTTCGATTTCCTCGTCTTCGAACTCATTGGAAGGAATGGCTCCTTCGGATTTGTAGCCGATATCGACGAGAACGACTTGGGGGCGGATTTCCAGAATGGTGCCCTTGACGATCGATCCTTCGCGGAATTCGCGGAATTTGGAGTCGATCAGGTCGTTCAGTTCAGTGTTGGTGGGTTCCGCACATGCGTAAGCCATGGTGTTATTTGGTTTGGGGTTAGGTTAGGGGTTCGTTCTCCTTCCGACATTGCCCCGGAAAGGAAATCCCACAGACACCGGGGCGCCAACCGCCTGTGGGAGAAAGAAAAACGGAGGGCGAGACTAGTCCTCGAAAACCCCGTGGCAAGGCCAAAGCCGGGAATATTTGGAGAAAAATGGGGCTTTTCGGGCGATTTGAGGCAGGATTCATCGGAAATCGTCCCCATCGGCCGATTTTCAATCTGGGATGGGGAAGTTTTCCAAGGTGGAGATCGATTCCCCCCACCGTGCCGCTTCAGTCGATGAAATCCTCCGACGATGCACATTTCTCCTCAATCACCCGCGTCTTCCCTGCATTGGCAGGAGTGGGTGGCGCGGCATGGGGAAGTGTTTTTTCTGTATGCCCGCCAGCAAACCCGGACCGAGGCGGATGCGAAGGATGTGCTTCAAGACGCGCTCACGGAATCGTGGACCAAGGCGGCGGGTGGCTTGCCGGACAAGGCGATGGTCTTCGCCACCATCCGCCGCCGGGCCGTGGATCTCGGGCGGAGCATGGACCGGCGGCAGCGGCGGGAGCAAACGGTGGTTTCCGGTCAGGCGGATTGGTTTCTACCGGATTTTTCGTTAGGCGACACCCGCCACGCGCTGGCCGAGGCAGTCATGAAATTGCCCCCCGATCTCCGTGAGGTGCTGGTTCTCCGCATTTGGGGCGACATGAGCTTCCCCGCCATCGCGCAACTCACTTCTGTGCCTTGTTCCACCGCCACCTCACGTTACCGCTATGCCTTGGAACGGCTTCGCGAACATCTCGCAGAACTTCAGCCATGAATGAATTCAACGATCTGGAAAACCAACTCCGCAGCCTCAGTCCGGGGACCTTGCCGGATGATGTGAAACTCCGCCTCGCCCATCCGCCGGAGCCTGTGGAGATGAAAAGCTTCCGCCTTCGGCATCTCCTGTTTGCAGGTGCGGCCCTTGCCACAGCGGCCTGTGCGGTGCTCATGCTGCGACCTTCCCATGTCATATCTCCCGAACCTGCTCCCGTGAGCCTCTATCATCAGGAATCCACACTCATTTCCGCAAAGCCGATGGGCTATGTCGAGCGGGATGGACGCATGTGGAGCTTGGAAGAACAACAATGGCGGGATGAAGAAATTGCCCTCTGCTCCAACAGCCCGGTCACCCTTCGTGCCACCCGCGAACGGGTCGAACTGGTCTATGAACCCGTTTCCTTCGATTGAAACCTTGATCTAACAAACATCATGAAAACTCCGCATCCATCCATCATCGCCACACTTCTCAGTGTGGCCACCCTTGCCACTGCGAATGCCGAAATCAAACGCGCTGACAAAAAAGACGCCCATGCCGAAGCCACCGCGACGGCCGAAAGTCATGGTGGTTCCTCCTCATACAAGAAATCCGTCACCGTCACCTCCGATGGCGAAAAAACCATCCGCAAAACCGTGATCATCCGCGATGGCAAGGAAGAGATCATTACGGAAATCACCGATGCTCTGGGCAAGGTGACGCGCCGCAAGGGAAATGACGACAAGCCCGATGACACACAACCCGATGACCCCGATTCCAACGCGGAAGAAGATCAAAACGAAGGCCCATGGCTCGGCGTGCGTGTGGAGTCGGCATCGTCCGCCCTGCGCGATCAACTCGGCCTCGAAGAAGATGAAGGCGTGGTCGTGGCCGTGCTCGCCAACGACAGCCCGGCCTCCTAAGCGGACATCCGCGTGAATGATATCCTGCTTTCAATCGATGAAACGAAGCTTTCCACTCCAGCCGATCTCCGCCGTGAAATCGGCAAACACGAAGTGGGAGATATCATTCAACTCAAAGTCCTCCGCAAAGGCCAGAGAAGCGACATCAGCGTCACGCTCGAAGAAAAGAAGAAAGACGACAATGCCAACGAGCCCGGCGACAAACCCGCCAAGCCCGATGGCCAAGGTGGCCCCAACGCCGACGATAAAAACGAAGTCCACATCGAGATCGACGGCAAGGGCGGCCATGCCAGCGCCACCGCGACCGCGGAAAGTTCATCCGGCAGCAGCCTGGAAGAGATCCTCGATGACCCCAATGTCCCAGAAAATTTCAAGAAATCCGTCCGCGAGATGCGGGACCGCATGCGCGAGTTTGAAGACAAGCACGGGATCGACGGCGACAAGGACAAGAATCGCGGCGACGACGGGAACCGCGTCGATTGAAACCCCGGCCTCTGCGAAATCCGCGCTTCTCTCCGGCGGCGGCTTGGTTTCCAATCGGCCCGCCGCTCCATGTCCGAGAATTTCTACCAGCAAACCACCACCGCGCCGCCCACGGCGTTCGATGTCTCCTTGCGGCCGCCCGCATTTTCGGAATTCATCGGCCAGGAAAAGGTGAAGGATCGCCTGCTCCTCATGCTGGAAGCCGCCAAACGCCGGGGCGATGTGCTCGACCACGTGCTGCTCTCCGGTCCCCCGGGTTTGGGGAAAACCACCCTCGCCAACCTGATTTCCAAAGCCGCCGGCACCCAGCTCCACACCACTTCCGGCCCGCAGATCGAAAAAGCGGGCGACCTCGCCGGCATCCTCACGAACATCCAGAAGGGCGATATTCTTTTCATCGATGAAATCCACCGCCTGCATCCGGCCATCGAGGAATACCTTTACCCGGCGATGGAGGATTTCCGTCTGGACATCATCATTGACTCCGGTCCCTCCGCCCGCTCGATCCAGATCAACCTGCCGCGCTTCACGCTCGTCGGCGCGACCACCCGCTCCGGCATGCTCACAGCGCCGTTGAGATCGCGTTTCGGCCTTGTCAACCGCCTCGATTACTACACCCACGACGAACTCGCATCGATCATCGAGCGCTCGGCCGGCCTCTTGGATGTGCCGATCGAGCGATCCGGCGCTATCGAAGTCGCCTCGCGCGCCCGCGGCACGCCGCGCGTGGCCAACGCCCTGCTCCGCTGGGTGCGCGACTACGCTCAGGTCCGCGGCGAGGGGCACATCGATGGCTCCATCGCGGATGCCGCGCTCGCCATGATCGAGATCGATTCCCAGGGCCTCGATGAAATGGACAAGCGCTTGTTAGAAGTCCTGATCTACAAATTCAATGGCGGCCCGGTCGGCTTGAATTCCCTCGCCGTCGCCGTCGGCGAAGACGCAGCCACCATCGAGGAAGTGCACGAACCCTTCCTCATCATGCAGGGTTACCTCATGCGCACCCCGCGCGGCCGCATGGCCATGCCCACGGCATACGAAAAAATCGGCGCGCCCAAGCCACCACCGCGTCCGGACGATCCACAGCCGGATTTGTTTTGAAATTTGCGGTTTCCCCGATCCATTTCTCCATCCAAGGTTCCACCACTCCCATGAAAAACGACGTCGTTCAGGAAATCATCCACCGCCTTCGCAATGCCGGCCTCCGCCGCACCAAGGCGCTGGAGGAACTCATCACCACGCTCCTCGAAAGCGAGCGGCCGATGACCTTGTCCGAATTGGCCGCATCGGATCGCCTGTCCGACCAATGCGACAAGGCCACCGTCTTCCGCCTCCTGCAACGCCTCACCGAGCATGGCATGGTCCGGAGATTGGGCCTTCACGAACGCGCCGCTTATTTCACCCTGCTCCTCCCGGGAAAACACAGCGATTATCTCATCTGCACCAGTTGTGGCAGCATCGAGGCGATCAAGGCTCCCTGTCCCGTGCATCAACTCGAAGATGAGATCCGCGAGAAAACAGGATTCCGGAATTTGTATCATGAACTCGAATTCTTCGGCGTCTGCCCGAAGTGTGCGTGATATTCAAACCAAGCCGCTGAGGAAAAAGGAGCGTCGATATTCTATCGACTATTTCAAAACGACATTCTGTCGAAGTCCCTCATCCAACCCGGCGGACAACATGTCCGCACGAAGCAGCGCTCAGAATGAACGCGCTCCTTGCTCAGGCATCTCCCAACTCCGCAGCCCGCTCGCTGATCAGTGCAATCAATCCGGCGAGTTCTGGCGTGGGTGTCTGTTTCGGAAGAACCAACAACAACTGTGTGGTGATCACCGGCGCTGCGAGTGGCAACACCACGCAGCCTCCGTGGGGAAGTTTCTTCGCATGCCCCGGTATCAACCCGACGCCGCCATTGGTAGCGATGGTGGCGAGCATGAGCGGCAGCGATTCCAATTCCGCGACAATCCGCGGCGTGAATCCGGCCTGCGCGCAGCAGTCTGTTAGAAACTGCCGTCTGCCGGGAAAATGGGTGTTGGAAAGCGACACCCAGTCCTCGTTTTTCAATGCCGCCAGTTTCACCGATTTCTTCCCTGCCAAGCCATGATCCTCCGGCAGCACCACCGCCATCTTGTGTTTTGATAGGCGCTTGACCTGGAAAATCTCGCGATCGTGGTCATCGATGTTTCCCAGGATGGCCGCATCCAATTCATGCTGGCGCAGGCGACCGATCTGGGCGTTGGGCGGGAGGTCGAAGAGGCTGACTTTGGAGTTGGGATGGCGCTGTTGAAACTCCCTCACCGCCGGTGCCACGAGATCGTCAAGAAACGGGCTGATGAAACCCAGCCTCAGCGTGCGCCTTTCGCCACCAAACTGCTCGCGCACCTGCTGGATGCCGGACTCGGCATCGCAAAGAAGCTGGCG
>JALOTR010000300.1 GCA_025457805.1 Akkermansiaceae bacterium
ACTTGCGGAGGTTTACGAGCGGGTGGACCTTTCGCGTTAAGGTCGTTTTCCGGATCAAATCCACCGCAGCCCGTTCTTGCGTTCGGGCATGAGCCCCGGTAGAGATTCCGCCGATGAAACGCCGAATTGCACTCCTCGCCCTCGCCCTGCTTCCCGCCATCGCATCCTGCGAACCCGCGAAAGAAGCGGAAAAACCCGCCGCTGCAGCGACCGCCAAGGCCCCGAAGGTCCGTCTCAAGACCAATCAGGGCGATATCGTTCTGGAACTCAATGCCGAGAAGGCTCCGATCACCGTCGAGAACTTCCTCGGCTACGTGAAAAAGAAACATTACGACGGCACCGTGTTCCACCGCGTCATTGATGGTTTCATGATCCAGGGGGGTGGCTTCGCCCTCAGCGATGGCAAGGTTTTGGAGAAACCCACTGGCAAAGGCATCAAGAACGAGGGGCAGAACGGTCTCAAGAATGATCGTGGCACCATCGCCATGGCCCGCACCAATGATCCGGACAGCGCCAGCGCGCAGTTTTTCATCAACGTGGCGGACAATGCCGGGTTGAACTATCCCAGCAACGGCGGTTATGCCGTGTTCGGTAAAGTTGTGGAAGGCATGGATGTGGTGGACAAGATCAAGGGAGTGGCCACCGCCGATTCCAACATCACCATGCTGCATCCAGCGACCGGTGAGAAACTTGAAATGCCTTCGCAAAACGTGCCCACCAAACCGGTGGTGATCGAGTCTGCAGCGGTGGTCGAGTGATCCGGATCGTTTTCTCCCCACGCATGCAACTCTGGCTCTGCCCCCTCTTCGCATTCCTGCTGGGATCGATTCCTTTCGGCCTGCTCATCGCGAGGGCGAAGGGAATCAACATCCGCGAGCATGGTTCCGGAAACATCGGGGCCACCAATGTGCTGCGTGTGGTGGGGAAAAAATATGGCATCACTTGTTTGTTGCTGGATGCCTTGAAGGGATTCATCCCGGTGGCCATCGCGGTCAATTTGATCCAAATCACCGGGCGCCCTATCCAGGTGCCTTTGGGCTTGCCGGATGCATGGGTGATGAAGCTGGCGGCGGGCGATGCGCTGAAGGCACAACTAGCACATATCTTCACCGCCCTGCTCGCCGTGCTGGGGCATAACTACTCGCCATGGGTCGGCTTCAAGGGAGGCAAGGGCATTGCCACCTCCGCCGGTGTGTTGCTTGCACTGATGCCGTTTGCGGTGTTGTTGCTGATTCTCGTTTTCCTGATCACATTTCTAACAACCCGTTATGTCTCCGTGGCCAGCATGGTGGCGGCAGGGCTCCTGCCCTTCATCACCTTGTGGGGTTCCTGGCACCATGGCCGCATTCAGGACGGCACCTGGAACAAGCCATTGTTTGCCTTCACGGTCATCATCGCCGTGCTCGCCATCTGGAAACACCGGGGCAACATCGCACGGCTGCGGGCCGGGACGGAGAATCGCTTTGTGCCCAAGTCCCGCCGTGTTCCGGCGGATGCCGATGGGTGAGTTGCCCGGCCGTTTTTCAAAATCCATCCGCCATGACCCACTTTCAATCCGCCGCCATCCTTGGTGCAGGCTCACTCGGGACTGCCCTTGCAAAACTGCTCGCTCCGAAGCTGAGCTGCGTCCGATTTGTTTCGATTGACCCGCGCTGCGCGGAAGGCATCAACCGCGACCACCGGAATCCGAAATATCTCAGCGACATCGAACTGCCCGCCCACATCGAGGCCACGACGGATCATCGCGAGGTGCTGGGCATGCCCTTGATCATTTTCGCTGTGCCGACCGTGGGTATTCGTTCGGAGGCGGACAAGCTGGCGGCGCTGGGACTCCCGAAGGAAGCCGCCCTGCTTTCGTGCGCCAAGGGCATCGAACGCCACACGGGCGAGCGCATGAGCCAGATCCTGCGCGATGTTTTCCCGGAAAATCCGATCGGTATTCTCACCGGTCCGAATCACGCGGAGGAAATTGCCCGCGATCTCGTGACCTGTGCGGTCGTGGCATCGGAAAACCCGCTGCTTGCTTCCCGGCTTCAGGAGCTTTTCACCCTCCCGCACTTCCGTGCTTATACGAGCGATGATGTGGCAGGCGTGGAGATCGGCGGAGCGGTGAAAAACGTCTATGCCATCGCCGCCGGCATGGCCCACGGGCTTGGTTTGGGAGACAATGCCGTGGCCGCGCTGGTCACCCGCGCGCTGGCCGAAATGACCCGCCTCGGCGTGGCGCTCGGCGGTCGGCCGGAAACCTTTGCCGGACTTTCGGGCGTGGGCGATTTGATCGTCACCTGCTTTTCCGAGCACTCGCGCAACCACCGCGTGGGACTGGCGCTGGGCACCGGCAAGTCGCTGGAAGAAGCGGTGGCCTCGCTGGGCATGGTCGCGGAAGGTGTCCCCAACACGCTTTCCATCCACGACGCCGCCCGCGCGGCCGGAGTGCGCACGCCGATCATCGATGCAGTCTATTCCATTCTCTACCAAAACCGCCCCGCCGCACTGGCGATGCGCGACTTGCTGGAGCGGGATCCGCGGCCGGAAAACGAGTGAAATCCGCTGTTTTCCCGCGAACCCTCGGGGCTTGCCATTCGTGGCCAATCGGGCATCCTCCGCGCCCAGCATGTCCGAAGAGAAGCGCCCTAACGTCATCCGCCGACTTTATCAGTGGACTGTCTCCTGGGCGGACAAGCCCGGCGGCACTTGGGCTTTGTTCTGGATTGCCTTCGCGGAGTCATCATTTTTCCCGATCCCGCCGGATGTTCTGCTCATCGCGCTGTGCTTCGGAGCCCGCCACAAGTGGGCGAAATATGCGCTCGTCTGCACCGTCGGTTCGGTGCTCGGCGGCGTGGCCGGTTGGGGCATCGGCTGGGGCTTGAGGGATACGGTGGCGATGCCCTTGCTGGGATTGTTCGACCCCAGCGGCGAGACCCAGAAGGAAATCAAGGTTTGGTATGATGCTTATGGTTTCCTCGGCATCCTTATCGCGGCCATCACGCCCATCCCTTACAAGGTGTTCACCGTGTTCTCAGGCATGATGAACTACAGCCTGCCCATGCTCATTCTCGCTTCCGTCATTGGCCGAGGTTTCCGTTTCTATGTGGTGGCGGCACTCATCCGGATCTTCGGAGCAACGGTAAAACCCTTCGTGGAAAAACACCTCGAATGGTGCTTTGTGGCAGGAACCGTGCTTGTGGTGGGTGGCTTTTTCGCCATGAAATTCCTGCGCTGATCCCACCGCGCAATTCCCCCCCGATCCGATGTCCCGCGTCAGTCTTACCGAACTCCTGGAATGCCCGGGCCTCATCCCTTGGCTCATCTCCGGCGCATGGAAGGAATATTTCATCCCGGCGGACCTGAATACGACCGGATTCACCGTGCCTGGATTGAAAATCCTCGATCCGGACAAGGAAGATTACTACCCGGACGATGTTGAGGATTTCGATCTCATGATCGGCAGCGAAGTCCGCGAACCGACCGGGCGTCGCCAGCGCACGATGTTGTCGTTTTCCTTCCATGATGGGGATGATGAAAATCCGATTCATTGTGAAACCGAGTGCTCTTGTCCCATCGGGGAAGCCTGCCGACACGCGGCGGCCACCTTCGAGGCGCTGGCGGGCATCGCCTCCACCGCCACGCCCACCCAAAGGGCAGTCCGGAATCCGGACATCGACCACTGGCTCTACCGCATCCGCGAGATGGAAAAGGGGCTTTCCGCCCTCAGCAAGGCCCCCAAGCCGGTGCGGGCTTACAACAAAGTGCTCGCCTACTGCATCGAGGTGCAGCCGATGCCCGCCTACTCGCCGAAGACACAGAGTGGTGCGCGCCTGATGTTTTCCCTGCGCTTGGCCAGCACCGGGCGCAACGGCGGCATCAACGTGGAGGCCTCCCACGCCACGGCGGATCCCACCAACCCGCCGCAATACATGGCGGATGAGGATTTGACGATCTGCTCCCATTTCCACGCCCGCAAGCACCGGCTCGGCGTCTGGGGATCGGAAGTCCCCCTCGCAGATACCGGTTGGGAGCCCATCCTCGGCCCGGCCGCGGCGACTGGCAGGTTGTTTTTTTCCCGGCAATCCTCGGATTATCGCTCTTCGAGAATCCACCAGCCGCTCACGGAAGGCCCGCCGGTTGCCATCGATATCGGCTGGGAAATGCTGCCCGATGGAGCCGCGAGGCCGATTTTGAAATTGCCGAAGGAGGAAATGATCATCGCCACCACGATGCCGCTCCGTTACATCGATTATGTCGAGCTGACCTTCGGCATCGTTCAGAGCGAGACCCCTCACGAGATTCTGGCCGTCTGGTGCAGCGGCCCCACGATCCCGGCGGAGCGGATTCCGGATTTGAACCAGGAGCTGCGCAACATTCCCACCGCCCAGCCGCTTCCCACGCCGGCCGAAAAGCCCGCCCAACTCCTCTCCGGCCTCACGCCCCTGCCCATCCTCCACGTCACCGAGGTGCTCGTCGGTGTGTTTCAAAAACGCCACATCGGCGGCATCATCAAATACCAATATCCCGGCTGTCCCGTCCTGTTCCCGCTGGCACCGGATTCGCCGCCCCAGACCTCCTGGATGAATGGTGAAAACCGCGTCATCCTCCAGCGCGATGTGGAAGAAGAAGACCGACTGCGCAGGCAACTCTACGAACACGGGCTGGAACCCTTGTCCGGGTTTCATCCCGCCCGCGAACTCAACGACAAGAACCGCTATTCGATTGTCATCGACGGCCTCACGGACACTTCCACCGATTGGCTGCGTTTCCTCGATAGCCCCCACGCGGATGCCATCAAGGCCCTCGGCTGGACCATCGAAACCGACCCGAAACTCGGCCTCACCATCCACAATGTGGAGGATTTTTTCCCCGCGATCCAAAACGATCCGGACCATGGCATCGATTGGTTCCGCTTCGATGTCACCGGCGAGTTCAACGGCAAGCACGTGAGTTTCATCCCGCAAATCGCCCGCGCCATTGCCGAGGATTGGGTCCAGAAATTCC
>JALOTR010000301.1 GCA_025457805.1 Akkermansiaceae bacterium
GAGCCCATTCACGCACGGCGGGGGCCGCGGCACAACAACGCTCGTCGGTCGCTGCCGCGCTCTCTCCGGGCTCCTCTCGAGTGTCCGGAGTCACCCGACGAGTATGAAACGTGTTCTAGACACGCACCAGTTGGTTTCTTCGAGAAAATCCGCGAGACTTCCCTGATGGAAGGTCGCTCCGGGAAGGTCCGGGTTTTCAGCACCCTCGGTCGCCAGAATATGGATCGGGCCGGCGGCTGTTTGGAACAGCGGATGATCGGGGGAAATTCTCCCTTTGCTGGAAACCACACAGCGAAGAGGCTGCTCTTCCTGGTCGGGCACGGTCATCGTCATGCGGTCCGCTTCAAGCGTGCCGCGGCCGACGAGCAGGGCGTCGGCACCCTTTCTCAATGCAAGGAATCGAGCGTGATCCGCCTTGGAAGTCCATCCGGACGGGCGCTGGGCGACATTGGTGATTTTCCCATCCGCCGAGATGGCAAAATTCGCGGAAATCCATGGCCTGTTCATGGCCAAGCTGTGGCTCGATTGCCGACTCCTGGCAAGCCCCGCTGCGACGAACGGGCGCAGGTCTCGCTTGCCAAATCGGCTCCGGGGGTGCATGGGAACCGCGCCTCGCGTGGGGAATCCAGTTCATGACTTTAGAAATCGGCCTAACCTTGTTGGTCATAGCGTTGACGCTTGTGGCGTTCATTCGCGAGTGGGCTGCGCCTGATGTTCTGGCTCTGACGATTCTCTGCCTTGTGGTGGCCCTGGGTTTGGTGGACCCCTCGAAAATGACGGATGTTTTCCGTAACGAAGCGCCGCTCACCATTGCCGCGCTGTTCATCATCGGTGGTGCTTTGGAGAAATCCGGAGCGGTCGATCACATCGGCCGCATTTTGCGCGACCGTCTGTCTGGCAATACCCGTTGGGCGATTCTCGCTTTTGCGTGTGTGGCCGCATTTTTCAGCGCCTGGATGAACAACACCGCCATCGTTGCCATCCTGCTTCCGGTGACTCTTGGCTTCGCCCGCTCCAAGGACATTGCGGCATCTCGGCTGCTCATGCCCCTTTCTTATGCATCCATCCTCGGTGGTTGCTGCACCCTGATCGGCACTTCCACCAATCTTTTGGTGAATGGTGCGCTGCGGGATTTGAAGGAAACGCCAATGACGATGTTCGAACTCGCACCGCTCGGCATTCCACTCGCGATCGCAGGCATTGGTTATCTCACCATCTTCGGCCCCAAACTCATCCCCGCGCGTTCGTCGATTACTGGCAGCTTGGAAATCGACCATCGCACCACTCCGCTCTATCATCTCTTGATCGGCGCGGGTTCCCCGATCATTGGCAAGCGGCTGGTGGATACGGAATTGGCCAACCGCAGTTCCGGCATTCATGTGATGGAAGTCCGTCGCGATGGTGCGCGGGTCATGCTTCCCTTGTCGGCGATCACGGTGGAAAAGAATGACCGTTTCCTGGTGGCCCTCCATCGCAGGCGCGGGTCGGCGGCCAAGTCTGACGAGTTGTTTGCGGAGATAGGCGGCGAAGTGCTTTCGAAAGTCAGCGGCATCGTTTCCGAACTGGTGGTGCGCGATGAATCTTCACTGATCGGAATGACGCTTGCGAAGTCCGACTTCCGCCAACGTTACAACAGTGTGGTGCTCGCGGTGCATCGCAATGGCGTGAACATCACCAACAAGATTTCCACCATTCCTCTGGAAATTGGCGACACGCTCCTGGTCATCACCGCGCGGAACAATCTTGAGGCACTTGAGAACACCCGGGACTTCGTGATGACTGACAGCCCGGACGAGCCCTCGCCTGAAGTGGTGAGTCATCATCGCCCCTTGCATGTGATTCTTTCCTGGTCCGCACTCGTCGGGGTGGTTCTCACGGCCACGGTGACGGATTCATTGAACCGCATCTATCCCTCTGTGCCCGCCATTCCCATTCACTATGCCGCCATGGTGGGTGCGCTGGCTTTGTTATGGCTCAAGGTCATGACTCCGCGTGAGGCTTATGCCAGCATCGATTGGCAGGTGCTCTTGATGTTGTATGGTCTCCTGGGGCTGGGCATGGCCATGCAAAACACCGGCACGGCGGAATGGCTGGCACGTGGGATGGTCAATCTAGCAGAAAATCTCGTCACCCGCGAACAGATGCCGATGGTGATGTTGTGGTTGGTTTTCCTGCTCACGCTCTGCCTTACAGAAGTGTTGTCCAACAATGCCACCGCCGTCATGATGATTCCCATTGTGGTGACGCTCGGCAATGAATTGGAAGTAAGCACCCGGCCTTTCATCATGTGTGTGACCGTGGCAGCCTCCTGCGCCTTCGCCCTGCCGATGGGCTATCAGACGCACATGATGATTTATGGCCCTGGCGGTTATCGTTTCACCGACTTCCTGCGGGTGGGCATCCCGCTGAACATCATTTGCTGGGTGACCTCCTGCTTGCTGATCCCACTCATCTGGCCATTCTGATCCGGCTTAGGCAACGCAGGTGGCCTGGGAAGGGTGCAAGACGGAACCGATCATCGCGGCAAGAGCGTCAGCATCCGGTTTGGCCATCACGTGCAGATTCTGGTGGGCTGGCAGACCGCATGCTTCGGTGGCGATCACGGGAATACCGCTGGCAAGCGCGAGCAGCGCCAGACGGGGTTGGTGCTCGATCCACGCGGGAAGGACCAAAGCGGTGGCTGAGGCGAGTTCGCTCGCTTTTCCGCGCGAGCAATCCATGCCCACAAATGGATCGGCAGAACCTTCGTCGGCCACCCCGAGAAAACGCAGTTCTGCATGGATGCCGGACTTCATCGCAGCCGCCAATTCAAACGCGCCCTTCCGCCCAAGCCGGGATGCTGGGAAAAACAAAACGGGCTTATCCGCGACTGGCACGCGGCGCAGTGGAGTTGGCATTTCCCATGGGATCAACCAGGCACGCCGGCCAAAATAGGCCGCCAGCGCGAGATGCGGTGTGATCAATCGCCCGGCGGCGGCGAGTGCCTCCCGTTCGGCATGCAATATCTCGTCATCGGCACGGAAGTCGCCCAAGGTCGTGGATTGCGGGTTGGCGCGTTTTGCCTGATCGAGGCGTCGCTGGAGTTCATCCAGCGGCCATCTCTCTAACAGAACATCGAAGCTCCGTCCACCGAGCACGCCGAGCCGCCAGAGGTGTGGCAGGAGGTTTTGGGAAACCACGAGATGGCGACATTGCGGATCGAGCATCTTTGCATAAGTCCGCGCGATTTCCGCTTCGCCACGAATCAAGACCTTTTGCCTGCGAGCGCCTTGGGCAGGCAGGCGGCGTTGGGTCCACGAACGCCGCAGCGCGGCAATGCTTGCGTGACGCACTGCGATCCCGATCGGCACCGACCATTGGTAGTTCGGCTTTTGCCATTTGCCGCCATCCAGCGGTGTGAACCAGCGGTCGCCGGGCTTTGTGTGTTCCGCGCACCAGCGGTCGAACTCCGGCCAGCGCGAGTCTAACAGAAATGAGGAATGCCCCAGCGCCGGAGCGTTTTCCTTCACAGCGGACGGGTGGCGGAAACATCCGGTCATGCCGCAGGACAGGCAATCGCCGGAGGGCAAAGCACGCAGCGAGGGAAACCGAATGGGAACCTGCGATTCCCGCCGGGGCGCGTTCGAGATCGTCCGGATGCGGACCACCAACTCGGTCGCAGTGAGTTCCGTTTCGATCCGCCATGGGAAGTGGCTGCGGAAGCGGAGATCGACATAGTTCCAGAAAACCGTGGCATCCAGATCCTGCTCGGCCTGGGAACCCGGCACCACGCGGGAGTGTCCGTGGCGTTCGATGATTTCAAGGCCCGCGTCGAGTGCCGCTTGATAGAGCAGACCAATGAGTTGGCAAAGTCCCCCGCCGATGGCAGGAACGATGCAACCTTCACGAAGTTCTCGCCCGGAATGATAACCTTTGCGCCGCGTGGTGCGTCCGAGTTGCCGCCAGAAACTCATCACTCCGCCCGGCGGGATTTCGATCCCGTGAAACGCGCGGGCGGCGATGCGCAGGTTTTCCACCTTGCCCGCTGTTAGAGGAAACTCCTCGGGAGTCACTTCCCGCCACAAGGGAGCCCGTTTTTCGGCGGCGACCTGAGCATCCACAAGGTTCCGTCCCTTGCCGAATGCTGGGGGACGCCTGCCGATTTCCGCAAAGCCGCGCCGCAGTTGAAACAAGCGGGTTTTCAGATGAAACGCGGCCGCCTGCCAGCGGTGCGGCATTTCCCGTTCTGGGGAGTGGTGGTGCATGGTGGGGAGGTTTGTTAGACCGAATCCATCGTGATCAATTCACCTTAAATTCCGCGCGGACGATGGTGATGATATCTTTTTCGTAAGATGTGGTGTCGTTGTTGCCCTCGGTGGAGGTTTCGGTGGAGTTGGCAGGGTTGATGTTGATGATTCCCATGGATGAGTCCACCAGTGGCCCGAGGTTGGTATTGCCGGCCGAGCGCAGAATGTTCTCCGCACGGCTGCGAGCATCCTTGGCGGCCTCCGCCAGCATCTCCAATTTGAGTTCGCCGAGGCGGGTGTAGTAATAGTTTGGCGAATGGGAGGTGACGAAGACGCCTTGCTCCAGCAGCGATGTGATCTCGCGCGAGGCTTTTTCGATCAATGGGACGTCGGGCGAACTCACCGAAACCACCTGATGGGCCCGGAAGCCGGTGGACTTGCGGGTTTCCGTCCGCAGCGGGACGGTGGTGCCAGGCAGCACCTTGTCTTCACGTATGATCTCGAATTCCTCGCTGATGCTGGCGGACTGGGTTTTGATGTCATCCGGTTCGATGCCTTGGGCTTTCAGAAACTCGACCACTTTGTCGGTTCCACCCTTAAGTGCAACATAGGCGCCGGTGCGGTCCCTACCCTTGCCTTCGATGGTCGCCGACCACTGGATAAGATCAGAGACAATTCGCTTCTTCGCAGAGCCGGTGATGCGGATGTTGTTTTTGTCCGGCTGTTTCCGCACATCCCGCCAGGTGGTGGCGGCGATGTAGGTGG
>JALOTR010000302.1 GCA_025457805.1 Akkermansiaceae bacterium
CAAAGAGTGATTGGAAATCAGCTCTTCCATGTAATGCGCCCCGCCGATGGCCTCGATCCATCCGCTTTCGTCGAATTGCGTGGCGAGCTGCTTCTTGTTCCAACCGCCCGGGATGGTATAATAATGCAATGACAAACCATTCATGTGTTTGCCGGCGTTGGCCATGAGCACCTCGGTCCAGTTGTAATCATTCACATTCGCACCCCCGGCGACGCGATAGAGTGTGTTTCCGGAGTAGTTCTTGGCGAAAGTGTTATATCTTCGGTAAAGGTCCGCGTAGTATTCCGGCCGCATGTTGCCTCCGCAGCCCCAGCTTTCGTTGCCGACTCCGAAGTATTTCAGCTTCCACGGTTTGTCGCGCCCGTTTTTCCGACGCAGATTGGGCATCGGCGCATCGGCATCGGATGTCATGTATTCCACCCATTCCATCATTTCCTCCACCGTTCCGCTTCCGACATTGCCGCAGATATAAGGTTCGGTTCCGAGTTGTTCGCAGAGATCGAAAAACTCATGGGTGCCGAAGTGATTGTTTTCCACCACACCGCCCCAATGGGTGTTGATCATCGAGGGCCGCTTTTCGCGCGGGCCGATGCCGTTTTTCCAATGATATTCATCCGCGAAACAACCACCCGGCCAACGCAGGACCGGGATATCCAGTTGGCGGAGTGCCGCCACCACGTCCTTGCGGATGCCCCGCACGTTGGGGATGGGTGAATCCTCGCCCACCCAGAATCCTTCATAGATGCAACGCCCGAGATGCTCGGAAAAATGCCCGTAAACATTGGGATTCACCATCGGCCCCGGCGATTCCAGTTTGAATTCGATAGCGGCGGATGGTGGAGCCCCGTGGGAGGTGTTGGCAAACAGGAGCCCCATCGACAACAACATCGCAAGGCGGATGGATTTCATGGGAATGAGCAAAATACGCGCAGTCCGACCAGCTCCTTTCAAAGGCTTTTTTCAAACCGCCCGGACATCCAAAAGCACAAGAACCACTGCGCCTCCCGTGTCACAGGCATCGAGGTCCACGGCGAGATGGACTTGCCAGTCATTGAACTCCTCCGGATCCACCAATGCCTGTTCCACCATCCAGCGCCTTGGTTCTTCTTCCGAGATGCGCGTATGTTTCGCCGCCCTCGCTTCCGGGTCCAGGCGGATGCGCTCGTGGCCGGCGAAATAACCATCTAACAAAACATCCAGCCGTTGCCGCGACCATGGCACGCCATCGGCATCCAGCGGTTCCACCAGTTGAAGGATCGCCGCCACGTCATCGCGAGCCATGGCTTTTACCAACTCGAAGATGGCATTCCGCAGCGCTCGCAGGAACGAGGTCCGGTTCCTGCTGAAAGCCACCGCACGACGCTCCGCCACCGGCTTTTCCTCGTCCGGGACATAATCCGGATCGCGCAGCTTCTTCCATTCATCGAGCAAACTTGAATCCACATTGCAGAGGATGTCCTCCAGAAACTCCTCCGCTTCATTCAAATCCTGCGTCTTCGCCGCGGGTGGCACGGTTTGCGAAAGGACTTTGTAAACTTCTGATAGGTGGCGCAGGAGCACCGCCTCACTTCGCTCAAGCCCATAGGTTTTCACATAGTCTTCGAAAGATTGCCAATGCTCGAACATCTCCCTCGCAATCGACTTCGGCCGCACATGGGCGTCTTTCATCCAGGGGCGCTCGGCTACGTATTGATTATAAGTATCGTAAATGAATTCCTTGCCGGGCTTCGGCCACTCGACTTCCTCGACCTGCGCCATCCGGTCCTCGAACTCCACGCCTTCGCTCTTCAACTGATTGATGAGTTCACCTTTCAGCAAATCCACCTGCCGTCGCAAGATCACCTCGGGATTTTCAAGAATGGCCTCGATCAATGATATCACATTAAGCGCATATTCCGGCGATTCGCGATCCAGCTGCGGGATGGCATCCAGCAACCAGAGACCGAGTGCCTGATTCATCGAGAAATCCTCCTGCAGATCGATGTTAAGCGCGACTTTCGCCGGGCCTTTTCGCTCGGACTTCGGGATGATGCGCAGGATGTTGCCCTCCACCAGTCCGCGGAACAATTGGAAGGCCCGCTTTTTGTGCGCCTTCTTCTTGGCCGGAGTTTCGTGGCAATCGCGGATCAACTTCCGCAGGGCCTCGCAACCATCTTCATCTTCGCGTCCCAGCATGTTGAGCAACATCGAGTGTTGGATCTGGAAACTGGAACTGAGCTTTTCAGGCGGGGCATCAATCAGCCGCCGATAACTTTTTTCATCCCAATTCACAAAGCCCTTCTCCGGTGGCTTGCGCTTCACGAAACTCTTTTTTCCAGATGAAGATGCCTTCTTTTCCAAACGAAGATTCTCAATCACATGCTCCGGTGCCTGCGCCACCACCGTGCCCTGTGTATCATATCCCCGGCGACCCGCGCGACCAGCGATCTGCTTGAAATCGCGCACGGCGAGCGTCTTGGTACTGCTTCCGTCGTACTTGAAAAGCTGGGTGAACAATACCGTGCGGATCGGCACATTCACGCCCACGCCCAGAGTGTCCGTTCCGCAGATCACCTTCAGCAATCCGCGTTGGGTCAACTTCTCCACCAGCACGCGGTATTTCGGCAGCAACCCGGCATGATGGATGCCGATGCCGTGGCGCAGCAGTTTGGAGATCTCCTTGCCGTAGGGACTGCGGAAATTCGCATCCTGCAAGGCCTCCGCGATGGTCTGCTTCTCTTCCTTGCTGCAGAAATTCGAGCTGAGAAGATTCTGGGCCGTGTTCGCACAGGCAAGTTGGGTGAAATGCACCAGATAGATGGGGGCCTTGCCATGAACCACCAACTCGGCAACCTTTTCTTCCAGCGAAGTTTCACTGTATTCAAACTCCAAAGGAACCGGCCGCTGCTCGGACTTCACCAACACCGTCGGCGCGCCTGTTAGATCGGTAAGGGTTTGTTCGAAAAAAGCCGTTTCGCCCAGAGTGGCGGACATTAGCAGAAACCTTGCCTGCGGCAGCGTGAGCAAGGGCACCTGCCATGCAAAGCCGCGTGAGGCGTCGGAATAATAATGGAATTCATCCATGATCACATCGTCCACCTTCGCTTTTGCACCCTCGCGAAGCGCAATGTTGGCCAAAATTTCCGCCGTGCAACAAATCACCGGCGCGCCTGGATTCACCGTGGCATCGCCCGTAATCATGCCGACGTTTTCCGGTCCGAACACGTGACAGAGCGAAAGGAATTTCTCATCCGCCAGTGCTTTGATCGGCACCGTGTAATACGAACGCCGCCCCTGACAAATCGCCCGGAAATGCAAAGCAAGCGCCACCAGCGATTTTCCCGACCCGGTCGGCGTGTTGAGGATGACGTTGTTGCCGGAAAACAGTTCGAGAATCGCCTGCTCCTGATGATCGTAGGGCTCCACGCCGGTCTCGATCAGCCAATCAAGGAATCTGCTGAGGATCTCGTCGTTCGAAGAGGGATCAGCAAGCGTGGAGGGATCGAGAACAGCAGGCACGGGGGTAGCATGATCGACGAACCCAGAGCCGCAAAGCCGGAATGTTGCCTGGTTAGGAATCAATCCACGATCACCGACGCCACGGCCGCAATAAACGTCAGCCAAGTTGGGAGACTGGGTTCCGTGGGTTCCGCCGGTGATTCGATCGATCCACGCGGATGCACTGTTTCCCGTGCGGGTCTTTCCTGATAGAGGCGCTTGGTCCTGTCCGCTTCATGTTGTTGAAAAACCAGCTTTCCCCCTGCCCTCCACCATTCGGTGAGACGCCGGACCTCGCCGCCCTCCAACCAGACACCGTGGGTGCCACAACGGTCGATGATCACTCCGCTTCTTCCAGCGAAGTTGATATGATTCATCCGCTCGCTGCACGTCGGGCATTTGCGATAAACCACCTCGTGCGTGAACCCATAATCCTCGGCGATCTGTGTCATCTGCACCTGATCCAGCCACACAAGCGGATTGGTCTGCGCATCGAGCAAGGCCTCAAGCTCGCCAGGATTGAAAAACATGCCATGACACGCGGCGCAGCGTTCGACGCGGACTGGGACTCCGGCATCGAATTCAATAAGGGAGAGCGTTGATTCGCACGATGGGCATGGCATCGAACCATCCGAACCAAGATCACGAAAATGCACCTGCCTCAAATCGATATCCTGCCTCACCCCGCAGTAAGGACAAAACGTCATCACTCCCTCAAGTGCTCCGCCGCAGTTAATACATTTCATGGTGCTTAATCTGGCATTTTGAATCGACGCGTCAATCCCTCTCCGCCACGAACAAGGTATGAGTGAATCGTTTCGCCTTCGGGTAGGCCTTGGCGCCGATGCATTGCACGTTTTTGAAAACCCTCTCCAGCGAGCGTGCGAAGTCCTTGTCGGGATTGGCTGACCAAAACACCACACGGCCACCCGAGTGGAGAGCAGCCTTGGTTCGCTCCAGTCCGCCGCGATTGTAGAGACGTGCATTGCCCTTCTGCACGAGTGGATCCGGGCTGTTGTCCACGTCCAGGAGAATGGCATGATAGCGATCCTTGCCCGCCTTCTCGATCAAGTCATTCACATCCCGGCGATGGATCCTCACCCGCGGGTCATCCACCAGCAGGCCATTGACGCTTGTTAGAAACTCGCGGTTCCAGTCGATCACCTCTTGAAGCAGCTCCGCCACATCCACCACCGCATCCGGCGGGCATAACTCGAGCACACGTCGCAGGGTAAACCCAAAACCCAGCCCCCCAATCAGCACCCGCGGCTTCTTCGGCATTTCCGCGCAGGCAAGCTCGGCCATCTGTTGCTCGGACGAGGATGCCGTGGTGCTCATCAACTGCACCCCGCCCACCTTGAGGAAATAATGCCCGTCGTGCTCCTGGAGAACCAGCGAGGTTCCATCGGGCGTCCGGCAAGTGGCGTGGGTAATCGTAGGCTTCATCGATAATCTCCCCCGAGCTTCCCGCCCACACCCCG
>JALOTR010000303.1 GCA_025457805.1 Akkermansiaceae bacterium
CATTTCGCAAGGTTGTCGCGCACCATGGTGTTCTGATCATAGACTTCCTTGGGATCGCGGACAAGACTGCCGGAGCCATCGGGATCGACTGTGGTATGGAAGGGATACTGGGTGTGGCCGTCGGCATGACGGACATATCCGTAGAAATAGTCGAAGCCGCGCTTGGTCGGGTAGGCAGGCCATGTGGCAGGCGAGCTGCCGCTGCCTTGCAGTCCCCATTTGCCGACGATAGCGGTGGCGTATCCGGCTTGTTTGAGGACACTGCCGAGGGTGTGGTTGTTTTCGAGGATCTTGTCGAACTGGTTGTTGCGGACGTTGGCATGTCCTTGGTGGACGCCAAGCATGAGCGAGGCGCGCGCCGGTGCGCAGACCGGGGCGGCGGTGTAATGAGCGCGGAGTTGAATCCCCTCCCCGGCCATGGCATCGAGCCTGGGCGTGACGAACTTTTTCGTGCCGCTCCTGCTGTTCTGGTAAAGCACCCCGAGATCGCCGTAGCCGAGATCATCACAGAGGATGAAGATCACGTTCGGCTGCTGGGCTTGGGCACTGGCCACAACAGCCATGAAAAGAATGAGGAGACGCGAAAACAGCATGGATACAGGATGGGAGTTAAAACCAATAGCTCCCCAGGCTCTCCGGTCACGGAAATAGACGTTTCACACCACGCCGCTTATCGATGCTCGGGCGGATCATGGGTTGGCACGGTTCGGTTGAGGGCGCGGTTTGTTGGTAACTGGCTTCGGATGGCGATCGAGGATCGCACGCAATTTACTGACGATTTCCGGGTTGTCCGAGGCGATGTTCTTTTTTTCAACCGGACCGTCAGCGTAGTCATACAGCTCGATGACGGCGGCGCTGTCCGCTTCGTCCGGGTTCTGCCAGACCACCAGGCGATGGGTCTCGGTGCGGATGGCCCGGCCGAGGCGGTCGCGGCGGAAGCAGTGATAGGCATGATCGCGAATGCGGGCGGCGGGGTCTTTCAACACAGGCACCAAGCTGAGGCCGTCGATCGGCTGCGGTCCGGTGGGCTTGGGCAGTCCGGCGAGTTCGGCAAGGGTGGGATAGATGTCCACGGTTTCGGCGGGTTGCCCGGTGGCGGCGCCATGGTTTCCGATTCCCGGTCCGGCGAAAATGAGGGGAATGCGGTTGGCTAGTTCGTAATTGACGTGTTTGGTCCACATGCCGAGTTCGCCGAGGTGGAAGCCATGATCCCCCCAGAGCACGACGATGGTGTTTTCCGCGAGTCCGGTTTCATCCAGCGCATCAAGCACCCGGCCGATCTGCGCATCGGCGTAAGAGGTAGAGGCGTAGTATCCGTGGATGAGCTTGCGTTTGAGATCATTCGGAAAGACCCCGTCCTGCTCCTGCGGGCAGGGAGTGTATTGGGCGATTTCCCCGGCCCGTTTCTGAGCCTCGGCAGGTGCGCCCTCGGGTGCTTGCTCGATTTCCGGCATTGGAAGTTTCATCGGGTCATAGAGATCCCAATATTTTTTCGGAGCGGAAAATGGCAAATGGGGCCTTGCCATGCCGACTGCCATGAAGAATGGCTTCTTGGGCGTATTGGCATAGGATTTCAGACGCCGGATGGTCTCGGTGGCGACCCGTCCGTCGGCGTAGGCTTCATCCTCGACGTCGGGCATTTCCCACGCTGGCCCGCGTGGCAGACCGGCGCCTTTTTCATTGGAAAACAGTGCCTCTTCACGGGTTTTCCCACCCTTTTTGCTTTCGGGATCGACATACTCGATCACCAGGTCCTTGAAGGGCGGCGATGACCAGGATGCGGAATCGTCATGCGTCCCGTGACCCACATGGAACACCTTGCCGAGCGACTCGGCGCTGTAGCCTGCGCGCATGAAATGTTGCGGCAGCGTGACCGCATCGGGGAAGCTATCGCGCAAATCACTCCCAAAACCATAGATCCCCAAAGAGGTGGAGCGAGCGCCGGTCATCAGATTGAAGCGGGACGGCGCACAAACCGCGATGTTGCAATAGGCGTGCTCGAAGCGCACGCCGCGTGCCGCCAATTTGTCGAGATGGGGGGTGACCGCATGTTTGTCGCCGTAAGCTCCGATCGCGGGCTTGAGGTCATCGACGAGGATGAGCAGAACGTTTGGCTTGGTCTCGGCTTGGGCGGCGGAAACAAACAGGGCGGCAGCGAGCAGGTAGCGGGATATCATGAAATCAACGGTCCTTCCGGTTTTTCCGGGATTGTTTATGTTGCTCCTTGAGCGCCGGATCATAGGCAGGGTTCCGTTGGTTTGCCATGGGGGCTTTGGTTTCCTCCAGCCATCCGAGCAACTCTTCGAGCAAATCGTTCACCTGATTGATTTCGTGGGCAGCCAGATCGTTCCGCTCACCAGCGTCTTTTCTGATATTGTAAAGCTCGACCGCGGCGTTTCCAGGCAGACCACTGCGCCCGCCATCAAGCGCCCATTCCTCATGGAAAAGGTGCAGCTTCCAATCGCCTTTGCGGATCACGGAAACGGGCCGGGTGCGGAAACCGAGTTTCACATCCCCTTCCCTGCCCCGGATGACCGGCTTGTCGAGATAGCCGGGAAAATGCCAGAAGATGGACTCGCGTTTCAATCGTCCCTTGCCGGTCAAAAGCGGAAGAAGGTTTTCCCCGTCGAGAATTTTCCCTTTGGGGGCCTCGAATTTTCCGGCGGCCATGAATGTCGGAAACAAATCCACCTGATGGACCGGCACGTCGGATTCGCCCGGCTGAATCGTACCCGGCTGCCAGGCGATGAATGGCTCGCGGATGCCACCCTCATAATAGCCACCTTTGTTTCCTCTCAGAGGTTCCTGAGATGACTGCTGGGTGCCGCCGTTGTCGGCAGTGAAAATCACCAACGTGTTTTCGGCGATACCAAGCGCGTGGATTTTCCCAATGAGTTCACCCACCCCGGAGTCGAGGTCATAGGTGCAGGCGGCATAGAGCGCACTGTTATGCTGCTTTCCCGGTGGCTTGGCCTTGAATTTGGACAGCGATTCCGGCCGGGCCTCCAGGGCGCTGTGGATCGCATGATGTGAAACGAAGGCGAAGAACGGCTTTCCGTCCGCTTTCGAACGCGTCATGAAATCCGTCGCTGCCTTGGTGATCGAAAACACGCCTTTGGGATCAGTCGGTCGGTCGCGACGTTGATTGGGACTGCCTTCCTGCGAGTCGAATACCACATCAAAACCCTGCTCCGAAGGACTTGCGCCATCCTTGCCATCAAGATGCCACTTTCCGAAGATGCCGGTCGCGTAACCTGCCGACTTCAAGGCATCGGCGATGGTGATTTCATTTTTCGAAAGCCCCGAGCGATTGGGCACGGGTATCAGTCGCTGCGATTTTTTCGGACCGCGATCCGTGCTCCCGACCGCATAGACGTGATGCCGCGGAGTGTAGGTGCCCGAAAGCAGGCATGCACGGCTGGGCGCGCAGTTGCCCGCTCCAGCATAACCATTGTGAAGAACCATCCCCTCCCTTGCGAGTCGGTCGATATGGGGTGTCTCATGAAAATCGCTGCCATTGTAACCAACGTCCTTCCAGCCAAGGTCATCGGCGTAAATCAGAACGATGTTGGGTGGCACAGGGGCCGAGATTGCCGAGTGGGTGAGAACCGTCGCGAAGAAGTGGCATGCGAGCGTTGTTCCGAATCGGGTTGGAAATGTCATGTCGGACAAATAGCACCAACGCTCGAATCGGTGACGAAAATTCGACGAAGCTTCAATCCTCTTTCCTCCAGAGATACTTCGTGACCGATTCGCAATCCTCACTATTCGCTCAAGCCATTTTGGGCACCATGCCCTGATTCGAGGCAGGGCAGGCACTTCAGGTGGACTGGTGATTCGTTTTAACCCTCGAATCCCGATTTCCCGGTAACACCACAACACCTGACCACATTTGCCCCATGTATTGACATTGCAAACTATCACCCGGCCCTCACCCGCCCACCTCGCATTTCCGAATCCCTGAAAATCATTACAACAGCCAGTTTTTTCAGAGATGCCCCTCTAATCTCAAAACCCGTAAACCCTGTGAACCACCGCTACGTGAGATCCAGCCTTCCGCCCACACAGAATGGGTTCGCACTGGTTGTGACACTCTCGCTCATGATCCTGCTGACGGTCATCGCCGTCGGATTGTTGAGTCTTTCCGCCGTGAGTCTGCGGACCGCTGGACAATCTTCCGCGATGTCCGAAGCGCGGGCCAACGCCCGCTTGGCTTTGTTGCTTGCACTCGGCGACTTGCAAAAACACGCCGGACCAGATCAACGCATCACAGCTCCCGGAGGAATCTTGGACCCGAGCGCCGCGCACCCTCACTGGATCGGGACTTGGGATTCATGGAAAGCCGGCTCGGAAACCAGCGCTGACGACGAACCAAGCCAACATGCGACCATCGCTGACGGCGGCACCTCCGGTCTTGCTCCGCGCTACCAACCTTCACGCTCCGGCCATTTCCGCCAATGGCTGGTCTCCGGCACGGACCCACTTGCACTGCGCTCGGTCGATCATGCACGCTCGGGCAATCTCGCCGATTCGGTTTCCCCGGCAGCGGCAGCCACTTCCGTGACATTGGTATCAACAGGTTCGCTCGGAGACGCACCTGACGCTGACAAAGTGAAATCCGGACTCATTCCCTTGGCCCGCCAAGGAGGGGCGGCCAACGGGCCAAAGGCCGGCAGAATCGGTTGGTGGGTGGGAGATGAAAGCCTCAAAGCAAGGGTAAAGGAGGACCCCTATTTGAAAGACTCCTCTGCATTGACCGACAGCTCCAGGGCATTCCGCGCGCAGTCCCCGGGCCGCGCCCACTATCGCATGCTCCCGGGTATGGATCAGATCAAACCTGATGCAAGATTCAACCTCGTCCACTCCAGACGATCCACGGAACTGTTAGAAGGAGTTTCCGACACTATCGATTCCTCATTCCATCATTCCACACCTTACTCGTTAGGAATCCTGT
>JALOTR010000304.1 GCA_025457805.1 Akkermansiaceae bacterium
AAGGGTCAGTGGGAATTCCAAATCTTCGGCAAAGGCTCCAGAAAGGCTGCTGACGAAATGTGGGTCGCCCGTTATTTGCTGCTCCGCGTTTGCGAAAAATACGGCATCGACGTGGAATTCCATTGCAAACCCCTCGGTGACAGCGACTGGAACGGATCCGGCATGCACGCCAACTTCTCCACCGAATATCTCCGCACCAAGGGCGGCAAGGCTTACTTCGAAGCACTCATGGCAGCCTTTGGCGAGCATTGCGAAGAGCACATCGCCGTTTATGGCCCGGACAACCACATGCGTTTGACCGGTCTTCACGAGACCCAGTCCATCGACAAGTTCTCCTACGGTGTTGCCGACCGCGGTGCCTCGATCCGCGTGCCGCACAGCTTCGTCAAGGACGACAAGTATCAAGGCTATCTCGAAGATCGCCGTCCGAACTCCCAAGGTGATCCCTACCAGATCGCTTCGCGGATTCTCAAGACGATCTCCCTCGTTCCCACTCCCTGATTTTTCAGAGAGCAGCCCCCCCGGCACATTCAGCCGCTTTCCCGCGAGGGAAGGCGGCTTTTTGTTGGGAAAAATGCAAGGAAGCCGCCTTTTCCGTGGGTCCACTTGACCTGACGGTAAGTGCCGCACACTATCCTGCACTCATGCGAGACATCACCCACCCCGCCGAGCGCCTCGTGCAAGCGATGGCGCGGATCTATCAATACCGGATGACCACCACCTCCGGCGGCAATCTTTCCATCCGCGATGAGGATGGCTCGATCTGGATCACCCCGGCGCGGGTGGACAAAGGAGCACTGCGGGTGGAGGACATCGTGCGGGTGCTGCCCGATGGTAGCGTGGAAGGTCGTCACAAACCTTCCTCGGAATTTCCATTCCATCTCGGAATCTATCAGAAACGGCCGGATCTCAAGGCCATCGTCCATGCCCACCCGGTGGCCCTGGTCGCGTTCAGCATTTGCGGTCAGACGCCGGACACGCGCCTTTTCACCAAGGCGCATGCGGTGTGTGGTGAGGTGGGCTTTGCCCCGTATGCCCTTCCCGGCAGCGCCTTGCTGGGTGAGCGCATTGCGGCGGTCTTTGAAAAAGGACATGACTGCGTGATGCTGGAAAACCACGGCGTGGTGGTCGCGGGCGTGGATTTCCCGGATGCGTTCCGGCGCTTTGAAACACTCGAATTCGTCGCCAAGACGGTGGTCAAGGCAAGGGCCCTCGGAGATGTGACATATCTAACAGAATCACAACTCACCATCGGTTCCAATGAAGGGCCGGAAGCGGAGGAATTCACTCCCGGCATCGCCACCAGCCACGAGCGCTCGCTGCGCCGCGAACTCTGCGATTTCATCCGCCGCGGCTATCACCAGCGGCTGCTCACCGCCAACGCGGGAAGCTTCTCCGTGCGGGTGGATGCCGAATCGTTCCTCATCAGCACGCAGCTTGTCGATCGCGCCACGATTTCGCCGGATCAACTCGCCCTCATCCACAAGGGTCGCAAGGAGGCGGGTTCGCGTCCCAGCCGCGCATGGCAAGTGCACGAGCATATCTATCAAAAACACCCGGAGATCCACGCCATCGTCAATGCCACACCGGTGAACGCCACAGCATTTTCCGCCTCGGCGGCGCGGCTCGATACGCGGACGATTCCGGAAAGTTATATCTTTCTCCGCGACGTGGCGGTGCTGCCATTTTCGTGGGTCTATGATGCTCCGGAAAAGATCGCCGCTGCGATGACGCCGGAGTTTCCCATCGCCTTGATCGAAAACGACTGCGCGCTGGTGCTGGGCAAAACCATCCTCGATGCCTTCGACCGGCTCGAAGTGCTGGAGTCCACGGCAGAAGCAGTGATCCTCAGCCGCTCGCTCGGGGAAGTGAAACCGATGGGCAGCGAGGTCATTGATGAATTGGTGCAGGCTTTTCTTTCCTGATGCGTAGATTGGAGTCTTTGATGCGATTGCCGTTTTCCATTTCCGTCCTTTGCATTCTTGGAGTTTCCTCCTGCGAGTCTTGGCGTTTCGCGGCTCCGGTCGATGATTTAGCCATCCGCACCCCGGGCTCCTGGTCGGCGGCATCATCGGGCAGCGAAGGGAAAATTTCCACCGGATGGCTGTCGGACTTTGGCGATGCGGACATGACGCGCACGGTCAATCAAGCGCTGGCATACAACCGCAACCTGAAAGCCGCCGCCGCGCGATTGAGGGAGACACAGGAAACCACCATCGTCGCCCGTGCCAGCATGCTGCCATCAGTCGGCATCTCCGGAAGCGCGGCGGAAACGGATCGCTCCGGTTCGGGCAACACCCAAAGTCACAGCCTCAATCTCGCCGCCTCTTGGGAGCCCGATCTCTGGGGCCGCTTGCGGAATCTGACCACTGCCGCCGAAGCGGACGAACGCGCCGCGCTTGAAGACTTCCGCGGAGCAAGGCTCTCGCTCGCGGCCAATGCGGCCAAGGCGTGGTGCAACCTGATTTCCTCCGAGCAGGAAGTGCAACTCGCACAGGTCACGCTCGATTCGTTTGAAAAGAACCTCCGCATCATCGAGCGGAACTACAAGGGCACCGGCGAAGGGGCCCTGGACATCCAGTTCGGTCGCACCAACGTTTCTTCCGCCCGCCGCGCGCTGGAGTCGCGAAACCTGGATCGGGAGGAGTCGGCAAGGGCTTTGGAAGTCCTGCTCGGGCGATATCCCTCCGGAACCAGCCGCAATGCCCGCGAGCTTCCCCGCATGAAATCGGCAGTACCCGCGGGGTTGCCAGCGGACCTCGTCGATCGCCGCCCCGACCTCTCGGCGGCACGCGCCCGCTTGTTTGCCAGCGCGGAACGGGCGGACGCGGCCCGCAAAGCGCTGCTGCCTTCGTTTTCGATCACCGGAAATGCGGGCACATCGACCACACGGCTCGGGCAATTGCTGGATGCGGATGGTTTGGCCACCACCATCGCCGCCCGTTTCACCCAGATCCTCACCGAGGGCGGGGCGGTCTCGGCGGAAGCCCGCGCCGCGTTGGCGAGGAATGAGGCGCGGCTTCAGGATTACGCGCAGTCCGCGCTCGAAGCCTTCCGTGAAGTGGAGGCCACCCTTGCCGCAGATCGCTCGCTCGCAGTTCAGGAAAAATTTCTCGCCTCCGAACTCGAACAAGCCGCCCTCGCCGAAAAGCAAGCCGAGCGCGATTACTCGGAAGGCATCAACCCCAACATCCTCTCCGTCCTCGAAGCCCAACGCCGCGCCAACAACGCCCGCGGCAGCATGATCCGCCTGCGCAACCAACGCCTCCAAAACCGCATCGATCTCCACCTCGCCCTTGGCGGGGATTTCGGAACTTCTCCGTTTTGAAAAATCCGCGCGCCGTCCCCGTAACTTCGGCGCGCAAATCCACACTTGGCAGGCCCCGCATTCCCCTTAACTATTCCCACCATGCAAACCGCATCCTTCCTCAAAGACCTCTTCGACCTCTCTGGCAAAACCGCTGTCGTCATTGGCGGCACCGGCGAACTCTGCGGCACCATGGCCGTGGGACTTGCCCGCGCGGGGGCTGAGGTCGTGCTGGGTGGACGCATTCCGGAAAAGGCGGAGAAGCGGCTTGCGGAAATCGAAGGCTACGGCGGAAAAGGATACTTTGTCCCGGTGGATGTCACCTCGCGCGAGTCGCTCCAGCACTTGCTCGACACCGTGATCGACCGCTCCGGCCAGGTGGACATCCTCATCAACGGCGCAGGCACCAATTCCCCCACCCCCTTCCTCAATATTCCGGAAGAGGAATACCAGCGGATCATCGATACCAACCTCTCCGCAGTCTTCCGTGCCTGCCAGGTCTTCGGGAAATACTTCATCGAGGAATCCCGCGCCGCATCGATCATCAATCTCGGCTCCATCTCCGGCCTGAATCCCCTCTCCCGCGTCTTCACCTACTCGCTTTCCAAAGCGGCGGTCCACAATCTCACCCGCAACCTCGCCCGCGAGTGGGCGGACAAGGACATCCGCGTCAACACGCTGGTCCCCGGCTTCTTCCCGGCCGAGCAAAACCGCAAGGTGCTCGATGAATCCCGCGTGCTCGACATCCTCCGCCAAACTCCCGCCTCACGCTTCGGAAATGCGGACGAACTCATCGGAGCCACCCTCCTCCTCGCCTCCGCCAAAGCCGGCTCCTTCATCACCGGCATGGAAATGATCGTGGACGGCGGCTTCCAGGCGATGTCGATTTGATTCACTGTGAGCGGCTGAAGCTCCGAGAGGCTGTCTGAATCTTGCCACTTGCGGGGACCGATTCTGGCAAAAACGGCCATCTTACGCAGAAGGCAGGGATGGAGTTGCCTCCGGCCATGCGAGATGTGCTGCGCATTTCTGATGAACCGCTACAGCGGCCACGGCATTCCGGGCCGTCCACGCGAAAGAGATGAGAATGTGAGGCCGATGTGGGGTCGTTCCGGCTCTCATCGGCTTTCTCATTCTCCACACTTTCACCGGACCGCTCGGCCGTCTTCGCTAAAGCTACGCCGGGCCAGGGAGGATCGGTCCCTGCCAAAGAGCTGAAAAACACCCACTCACCGCACGCTGGACCCGATACCCCACCGGCTCCGCCGAACCACCATCAAGCCTAGCTTGCACGTCGGCGGAGCAACAGGGTGGCGGCTCCCATAACGACCAACAGGGCGCTGGAAGGTTCGGGGACGGCGGCTTGACCGGTCATGGAAATGCTCCATCTCACAAGGGTGGCTTGTTCGCCGCTGGCGACGTCGGCGATGAAGAGACGCCAGTCTCCGGTGGGCGCGGTGGTGTTGAAGAGCGAGAGCGGTGAGGTCCGGGGCGTGGGGTCGAAGGCGGAAAGCGGGTGGATGTGCCGCTGGTCCGGCTTCGGGGTCGGTTCCAAACAATAGACAAAGGAGCTGCATTTGGACTCCTTGAGCGGCGCGTGATGTGAGGGTGATAAAACTAAAGGCCTAAGACTAAAG
>JALOTR010000305.1 GCA_025457805.1 Akkermansiaceae bacterium
ACCGTGATGGCGGTGGGCACCGCGTAAAGCAGGCGGGTGCCCACACAGAAAAGCATGGCTCCGACGGCCACGGAAAGCGAGAGCGCGGTGCCCACGTCCGTTTCCGCAGCAATCAACAGGATCGGCACTCCGGCGATCATGCCGGGGATGACAAAACCGCGCCAGAAGGTGTGAACCTCGGTTTGCCAGCGCGCGAACCATGCCGCGATGCAAATCACAATGGCCAGCTTCGCGGCTTCGGAAGGTTGGAAGCGGCCGACGACGGGAGCTTTGATCCAACGGTTGGATCCGAGTTCGGGGGCGGCGATGCCCGGCACATAACACAGGATGAGCAGCACGCAGGCGACGATGAACATCCAAGGTGCATATTTGCGGAAGGTGTCGAGCGGCCAGCGCGCCATGAAGATGGCTGCAAAGAGCCCGACCACCACCATCATGGTCTGGCGGGAAAGGAAGTGATAGGGATTTTCCACACCTTTGACCCACGCGCTGGTGCTCGCCAGCATGATGAGCCCCAGCGCGACGAGCGCGGCAACCGCGATGCAGAGAATGGTGGAGCAGTGACGGGCCATCAGGTGGATGATCTAACAGGGTGGGGGGAAGGCTTGAGCAGAGATGAAGATATTACGATTGGGGAATGACCAATTTCATCCCGACTTTCATTTTCTTCGCATCGGTAATGCCATTGGCTTGCATGAGCGAGTCCTGGCTGACCTTGAAACGATTGGCAATGCGCCAGATGCTCTCGCCGGACTGGACCACGTGGGTTCTGCCGGATGGGACCACCTGCGATTGGGGAGTTGCCTGCACCGTCGAAGGATTGGGGCGGTTCGGCCGCACGAGGGTGGCGCGAGGTGCGTTGGACACATCGACAGCTTCGACAAGGCCGGGATCGTTTTGATAGAGGGATTGCTCGCGAATGGCAGCCACTTCCGGTGGTTCCACTGCAACGATGCGCTTGGGCGGGATTTTCAGGATGAGACCCGGGCCGATATCGACATGTTTGTTGAGCAGGCGGAGGTCGCCTTCATCCACGCCCTCGGCAGCGGCGATGCGGGCATAGTTGTCACCCACGCGGACGACATAAGGTTTTTCTCCGGTGGAAAGGCGCGGCAGGTCCTCGCGGGCTGCAAGCGCAGGGCGGGCGGTGGCTGCTGCTGCGGCGGCTGTCTTGGAAGTCTCATCGGCCTCGCCCGGACGTCCATCGAGGAATCGCTGATGCACGAAGATCAATGCGATGGCCACGATGTGGATGAGGAAAATGATGGTGAGCGCGCGGGAGATTTTGGATCCGCCATCCTCGACGTCCATTTCCGGGGCAGGCGCGTTTGCAGCGGCGGCCACCCGTTGCTTCTTGTTGCGGGTGACGGCACTGAGGCGGTGGAAGATGCCCTTTTTGACAGGGCGGCGTTTGACGGGAAGCGTCTGGGATTTCATGGCACGTATGACAGGGGTGTAAGTTGTTAGCGAAGTTGGTGGACGAGATCGCGGAAGGCATTGCCGCGTTGTTCGTATCCGGAAAATTGATCGAAGGAAGAGGTGCCAGGCGAGAGGAGCACCGTGGACCCGCGAGGTGCGAGACTGCGGGCGACTGTGACGGCATCGGCGAGCGTGGAAACCGATTCGGTGGGAACAGCTTCGGCAAACAAGGCGGCAAGCGGGCGAGCGATCTGTCCGAAGGTCACCGCACCGAGTGCTTTTTCGCGCAGCAGAGGCACTACCGGAGTATAGTCCAGGCCCTTTTCCTTGCCACCTGCGACGAGCACGACCGGGCGGGTTTGCGAACGCAGCGCGCTTTCCAACGCATGGAGATTGGTGGCTTTGGAGTCGTTGAGATATTCCACACCATCGAGCGTGCGGATCAATTCACAACGATGCGGAGGAGGTGCATAACCTTGCAAGGCTTCCGACATCATCGCTGCGGAAATGCCAAGGGTTTTGCAAGCTGCCATGGCGGCCATGACATTTTCCGCATTGTGAAGACCGCGGAGGCTGGTTCCGTGATCCATGTCGAGCCAGCACTCGCCACCGTGGAGGATGATATGTCCGTTGGAAAACCAATCCGCTTCAGGATCCGTGGTGGAAAAAGTCACGGTCTGCGCAATGACTCCGGGCAGTGACGCGCCGCCGCGGATGACGGCATGATCTCCGGCATTCTGGTTTTTGAAGATGCGGAGTTTCGCGGCGCGATAGGCCTCCACCGTGGGATAACGATCCATGTGATCCGGCGCGAAATTGAGCCAGACGGAAACGTCCGGGTGCAGGGTGCGGATGGTTTCCAGTTGGAACGAACTCAACTCAAGCGAAACCACGGCCGGAGGATTGCCTTGCAGGACCACCTCGGCAAAGGGAGTGCCATAGTTTCCGCAGGGGTTGCCGCCATAACCTGCATGGGCAAGGATGCGGGAAACCAACTCGGTGGTGGTGGTTTTGCCATTGGTGCCGGTGATGCCGATGATCTTGCCATGATAATACCTCGCAGCGAGTTCCACCTCGCCGATCACTTCGCCGGTTTGTTTGGAGAACGCGGCGACATAAGAGCCATAGGTATCGATGCCAGGGCTGACCACAAGCATGTCGGAAACCACCTGCGCACCTTCTTCCTCGGTGGCGTTCGGGTGGAGTTCCACGGCGGAGGGGATATCGCGGAATGCTTCGCGCCCGGCGAGGTCCCACATCGAGACGCGGGCTCCCTCGCGCAAGGCAAGCAGCGCCGCAGCTCGGCCGCTGCGGCCTGCTCCGAGAATGGCGATGTGTTTACCGGTGAGGCTCATAGGTGTGAATCAGGCGATTTTGAGGATGGCGAGTCCGAACAAGGCGAACATGATGGAAAGGATCCAGAAACGGATGATGACCTGGCTTTCATGCCAACCCAGAAGTTCGAAGTGATGGTGGATGGGCGACATCTTGAAGATACGCTTTTTGCGAAGCTTGAAGCTGCCCACTTGAAGGATGACGGACATGGCTTCCATCACGAAGATGCCGCCGATGATCACGAGCAGGAGTTCCTGCTTGGTACAGATGGCCGCCGTGCCGAGTGCACCGCCGATGGCCAGCGAACCGGTATCGCCCATGAACATCTTGGCCGGATGGCAATTGAACCAAAGGAATCCGAAGGCCGCACCCACGAGCGCCATCAGGAACACGGCGAGTTCGCCGATATAGATGTTATGTGGAATGACCAGATACTCGACCGCCATGAAATAATGGCCGGCGAGATAGGCGAGCAGCGAGTATGCCAGCGCGGTGCTGATCGTGCATCCCGTGGCGAGACCGTCGAGGCCATCGGTAAGGTTCACCGCATTGGAACAACCGACGATGACGAGGGCGAAGAAGGGAATCACAAGAAAGCCCAGGTCCACCAAAGGAGTCTTGAAGAGGGGGAAACAAATCGCACCGATGCCGATGGGGTTGTTTTTCCCGAGAGTGAAGCCTGCATCGCCGGCGGCGATTTGGGCGCCGGTGGCTTGGAAGCCGGAGATCTCGGGTTTGAAGAAAATGAATGCGGAGGCGATGAGCGCGATGACGAGTTGCCAGCCGAGCTTGGTGCGGCTGCTGATGCCATCGGACTTTTTCTCCTTCACCTTCTTGTAGTCATCACAAAGCCCCAACAAACCACAGGCGGCCATGGTGCAGGCACATACCGCGACGAAGGGATTGAGCGGGCGGGCGAAGATGAGTGTGGAAACGAGAACCGTTCCCAGGATAAGCACGCCGCCCATGGTGGGGGTGCCGATTTTTCCGCCGTGGAGTTCCGCGAGTTTGTGCACTTCCTCGGCGGTGCGGATGGGCTGACCGACCTTGAGCGAGATGAGTTTCCGGATGACGCGCGGGCCGATGAGCAGTGAGAGAATGAAAGCCAGAATCCCGGCGCTCGCGGCGCGGAAGGTGATATATTGGAAAAGATTGAGAAACGAAAACGTGTGCGCCCAGCCGAGGTTGCCGGATGCTTTTTCGGCTTCAAAAGCCTGGAGCCAGAAATCGTAAATCGCAGGGAGCATCAGTTTCGGGGGAAAGCGGAATTCATGACCTTCTCGACGGTGGCGGAGCGGCTGCCTTTGAAGAGCACCACGTCGCCGGGTTTCACTTCATGTGAGAGCCACTTGGCGGCATCCTCGAGAACGGGAAAATGCGGTGCGCCGTTTGCGCCTTCGGCGATGCCTTCCGCGCCATCGCCCACGGCGATGAGCGTGAGGCCGCGGGCGGCAGCCAGCGCGCCCATGCGGAGGTGGGCGGCGGGGGCGTGTTGGCCAAGTTCACCCATGCGGCCCAGCACGACAAAGCGGCGGGCGCCATCGTGCACCGGCGTATCCGCCAAGGTATCGATGGCGGCGGCCACGGACTCGGGATTGGCGTTGTAGGTATCGTCGATGACCGTGATATCCTGATAGATATAACGATTCAATCGTCCACCAGTCAGTTGGGAAATGGAGAGGCCTTGGGCGATCTGATGGATGGACACTCCCAGTTTCCATCCGGCGGCGGCGGAGAGGAGGGCATTGGTGACCATGTGTTTGCCGGGAACCGGGAGTTGCACTTCGACCTGGCCTTCGCCTTCGATCACAAGATTGAAGATCGTGGAATCCGCCTCGAAGCGGAGATCCTCCGCGCGGACAAGGCCGCGGCCGTTGCCGACCGGGATGATTGCGGCTTTCGTGCGTTGGCGGAGATATTCGTGATAGTCGCAGATCGCGGGGAGGAAGAGAATTCCATCTGTTGGAAGTGCGCGGGCGAGTGTGCCTTTTTCTTCGGCGATGGCATCGCGTGTGCCAAGGAACTCGATGTGGGCGGTGCCGATATTGGTGATGATGCCATACTTCGGCCGCGAAATTTCACAGAGTGGTGCAAGCTCTCCGGAATGATTCATGCCCATTTCCCAAACCGCAGCCGTGTGCTCCGTGGTGGTGGAAAGTACGGTGAGAGGAACGCCGATGTGATTGTT
>JALOTR010000306.1 GCA_025457805.1 Akkermansiaceae bacterium
ACTTCCCCGATGTCACCGCTGCCGATGATTTCCAAAATCCGGCGAACTGCTTCGGAGTAAAGATAAGTGTGCCCCACCATCAGGGTGAGGCCGCGCGCATCCGCGAGATCGATCAATTCGCGGCACTCGTCCGCCGTGGCCGCCATCGGCTTTTCCACCATCACATGCTTGCCAGCCAGCAGAGCCGCCTTGGCCAGCGCGTGGTGGGTGCGCACCGGAGTCGCGATCGCCACCGCGTCCAAGCCGCCATCCTCCAGCATCGTGGCAAATTCGCCGTAGGCTGTCGCCGCAGGATGGGTCTTGGAAAGATGCTCGAGCCGTGCGGAATCCGGGTCACACACCCCGCCCAACCGGACATTTGTTAGAGACTGGAAGTTCCGGGCGAGATTCGGACCCCAATATCCGTATCCGGCAATTCCGACCGAAACGGGGTCCTTCATGAATTTCAACCCAACCTCTGGGTGCTGAGTCCGGAAAGGCTGGCTTCACCGGAACGTTCGCTGCGCTTTTCCGCTTGGCTGGCGCGTTGTTGTTTGAAGGCCATGTGCATCTGCCGCAGCAGTGCGAAGGGCGTGCGGATCATGATGGCGATGTCCAGCGCAGGGCTAGAGCGGCGCACGTAGAGCGCGTCCATCGCATTCATCTCGCTGAAGGTGGAGACATTCTTGCCGATCACCTGCCAGATGCCCGTGAGGCCGGGAAGTGCCTCGAAACGATCACGCTGACGGCCGGAGAAGAAACGGTATTCTTCAGGCAGGCAGGGGCGCGGGCCCACCAGGCTCATTTCGCCGCGGAGCACGTTGAACAACTGGGGAAGCTCGTCGAGTCCCGCAGCCCGTAGGAAACAACCGCCGGGGATCACCCGGGAATCGCAGAGAAGATCGAGTTTCACCATCGGGCTGTCCGTAGTCACCAATTTCTGGAAGTGGTTCTGGTGACGCTTGGTGTCCGCATTCCGGTGCATGGAACGGAACTTGTAGAGACTGAAACGCTTCCCATTGCGGCCGATGCGTTCCTGGCGGAACAGCGCCGGTCCTTGGGAAGCGCACTTGATCCACAATCCGACCACCGCCATCAGCGGCAGGGTCACGGGCAGGCTTGCAAGAACACAAAAAACGTCGAGCGCGCGCTTCCAAGTGGGCACAGGCCCGGAAGCGGATAGATTGCGACCGGAGAAAACCGCCTGCGGGCGGCTCGGGAAAAATGGCTCGGCTCCGGCAATTCCGGTGCGCTGCCCGCTACGGCCGGATCGCTTCAACCCGCGGCGGACACGCGTTGGCGAGGATCGGGGCGCTGGCGCGGCCTTCCGGTTGGAAGACCTATTGGGGCTTACAGCTTTCGCTTTGACAGAAGTTGTCATGGGGGGAAACGGGGGGTGGGGGGTGGGGAGAAACAGTCAGGGGGAAAATTTCAGGAGATCAAAGAATCATAGCGGATGGTCAGGGTCTGGGTTTTGATCGATCCGGGAAACAGTGTTTTCGGGGTAAAAACGCTGCCGCCCTTGGTCAGATAGCGCGAAATCGCACTAAAACCAATTCGGGGAATTTCGGTCAAGTTGGAAAAGCGCGTTTCATGCCATTTGATTTTTCGGGTTCCGGCTGCTTTTTCCCGGCTTGGGAGTGGCAACAAGAACGACCGTCCCTTAGAGACGAACCGGAATTTATTCAAGGACAATGACGTTGCGCATTCGTTTTTGTGCAGTGTTGGGCCTCACGGCCAATCAATACACGTTCATTAAAGTTTCTGATATCCTGTGAAAGTTGCACATCGGCGGCACGCGCCCTGCCCATGGCAGGTCCGGATCGCCCGATAAAGTGTCCTCGTAGCGCCCTAAGCTTCCGTGTGCCAATCGTCCCCAGCCCGCGGACTGCAGGGCGGCAAGAAGTTCTCAGGACACGTGCGTACACGGTCCGATTTTGGGACGGGCGTCTCATCAAGGGCGGGGAGGTAGGGGGAGAGAAACAACCGTAACCGGCTGCTGACGTGCGGATCATGTCAGATCGCGGCCGAAGTGGAAGTACGTGATGGCGTATGGTCAACATTAGTTGCGGGTTTTTTTTGCCATGGCTGCTGTCCAGGCCGGTCGCATCCCCTGCCCGGGGCACTTCCCCAATCGTTTTTTCCAATGGATGCGATAACTCCTTTTACGATCTCCATCGCTCCCATTGGCGCACGCCCGTTGATTTCCAGCAGTATATGAATCCGCCCCCGCGTGGCCCGCCCTTCAGTCTCACCCCTCGCCAAATCCACTAACTGGAAATTTTTTGCATCGCCCTGCGGAGCTGCTATCACCCTCCCGGCTAGAAAGTCAGCGCATCGCAGACTTGCGGAAACCCTCATGCTGCAAGGTTTGCCGCAGTCCCCAGCGCCTCACCGCCTTAACCTTACGAAACCATGGACAACCAAACATCGACACCCACCGCAGGGAGCGGACAATGCCCGTTCACCGGAGCCACTTCCACCACCCCACCCCGTTCCGGACGCGGCCCCAAGAACCGCGATTGGTGGCCGAACATGCTGGATCTCGGCATCCTGCGCCAGCACTCCTCCCTCTCCGATCCGATGGGTGGAGATTTCAACTACTCGGAAGAGTTCAAGTCGCTCGACCTTACAGCGGTGAAACAGGACATTTTTGAGCTGATGACCGATTCCCAGGCATGGTGGCCTGCCGATTACGGTCACTACGGCCCGTTTTTCATCCGCATGGCATGGCACAGCGCGGGCACCTACCGGACCGCAGACGGCCGCGGCGGTGCGGGTGCAGGCACCCAGCGCTTCGCCCCGCTCAACAGCTGGCCGGACAATGCCAGCCTCGACAAGGCCCGCATGCTGCTCTGGCCCATCAAACAAAAATACGGCCGCAAACTCTCCTGGGCGGATCTCATGATCCTCGCCGGCAACTGCGCGCTCGAATCGATGGGCTTCAAAACCTTCGGCTTCGGCGGTGGCCGGGCCGATGTGTGGGAACCCGAAGAAGACATCTACTGGGGTGCGGAGGGCGAGTGGCTTGCCGACAAACGCTATTCTGGCGATCGCCAATTGGAAAACCCGCTCGCCGCCGTGCAGATGGGCCTCATTTACGTCAACCCGGAGGGCCCCAACGGCAACCCGGACCCCATCGCCTCCGCCCGCGACATTCGTGAAACTTTCGGCCGCATGGCCATGAACGACGAGGAAACCGTCGCCCTCATCGCCGGTGGTCACACCTTCGGCAAGGCCCACGGCGCGGCGGATCCCAGCAAATACGTCGGCCCGGACCCAGCCGGAGCCCCCATCGAGGAACAGGGCATGGGATGGAAAAACAGCTTCGGCACCGGTCACGGCGCCAGCACCATCACCAGCGGCCTCGAAGGCGCATGGACCCAGACTCCCACGCAGTGGAGCAACAACTACTTCAACAACCTGCTCGGTTTCGATTGGGAACTCACCCGCAGCCCCGCCGGAGCCCAGCAGTGGAAACCCAAAGGCTCCGCCGGTGCCGGAACCGTGCCGGATGCCCACGATCCCACCAAACGCCACGCCCCCATGATGTTCACCTCGGACATCGCCCTCAAGGTGGACCCCATCTACGCGCCCATTTCCAAGCGGTTTCATGAAAATCCGGACCAGTTCGCCGATGCCTTCGCCCGCGCCTGGTTCAAGCTCACCCACCGTGACATGGGACCCAAGGCCTGTTACCTCGGCCCCGAGGTTCCCGCTGAGGAATTGATCTGGCAGGATCCCATCCCGCCTCTCACCCACCCCGTCATCAACGAGCAGGACGCCGCCGACCTCAAAACCAAGATCCTCGCCTCCGGACTCAGCGTTTCCGAACTCGTCTCCGCCGCCTGGGCCTCCGCTTCCACCTTCCGCGGTTCCGACAAACGCGGCGGTGCCAACGGTGCCCGCGTCCGCCTCGCTCCGCAGCAGTTCTGGCAAGTCAACAATCCCAGCCTGCTCACCAAAACCATCGACTCGCTGGAAACCATCCAAAAGGAATTCAACGCCGCTGCCCCCGGTGGCAGGATGGTTTCCCTCGCGGACCTCATCGTCCTCGGTGGCTGCGCCGGCATCGAACAAGCCGCCAAAAACGCCGGCCACAGCGTCAGTGTCCCCTTCACCCCGGGCCGGACCGATGCCTCGCAGGAACAAACCGACGTCGCCTCCTTCGCGATGCTCGAGCCCCAGGCCGATGGTTTCCGCAACTACCTCAAGGCCCTCTACACCATCTCCGCCGAGGAGTTGCTGGTGGACAAAGCCCAGTTGATGACCCTCACCGCTCCCGAAATGACCGTCCTCGTCGGTGGCATGCGCGTCCTCAACACCAACTTCGACCGCTCCGCCACCGGCGTCCTCACCGCCCGGCCCGAGTCGCTCACCACCGACTTCTTCGTCAACCTGCTCGACATGCGGACCACCTGGAAATCCATCTCCCCGCATGACGACCTCTTCGAAGGAAGCGACCGCATCACCGGCGAAGTCAAGTGGACCGGCAGCCGAGTCGATCTCATCTTCGGCTCCAACTCCGAACTCCGCGCCATTGCCGAGGTTTACGCATGCAGCGATTCCGACGAAAAATTCCTCAAAGACTTCGTCGCCGCCTGGACCAAAGTCATGAACCTCGACCGCTTCGACCTGGCCTGACCCGAGTCCACCCGGACAACCGGGCACTCAGAAACCCAAGCACCCAAGCACCCAAGCACCCAAGCACCCAAGCACCCAGGCAACCAGGCAACCAGGCAACCAGGCAACCGAAACACCTCACCCAACAAAAAAGGCGGTTTGGCAACAAACCGCCTTTTTCCGTCCCCAGAAATCCCGCCCCCCAAGCCCCCCTCCCCCACGCCACCCCTCCCCCAACAAGCAAAAACCTCTATAAAAAGCCCGGCTTTCCATTTAGCCCCGCCCCCATCTCCGATTACAAGAGACAGAAATCATCAGATTTGCGCTTGTCGGTCGCCCT
>JALOTR010000307.1 GCA_025457805.1 Akkermansiaceae bacterium
CAGTCGGGTTGCCTATTCCCGGCACCGAAATTATGATTGAAGGACAAGCCCGCCCCATTGGTCACCCAATCGGAATCGGTGGGTTTGATTTTGGCTGCGGTGCGGATGAGGATTTCCTGCACATCCCGCCAGCCGAGGTTGGGGTTCTTCTCAAGCATCAGCGCCACGATTCCGGCCGCGGTGGGGGTGGCAGAGGAAGTGCCGCCGAAGGTGCTGGTGTAGTCTCCGGATTCGTAACCATTGGTGCCTGTGCGATCCACGGTGGTGATGCCGAGCGCGCCACTCGAAGGTGCACAGACCACGATGTTGCTACCGGGTTCGCTGTAACTCGATCGGTTTCCGGAAGAGTTCGTGGCACCGATGGCGATGGTATAAATTGAATTGGCATAACCATCGTAGTTCGAGTTGTCCGCTGCGCTGCCGCCATTGCCCCCGGCCCAAAGGATGATGTTGCCTTTTCCACCGCGGCCGAGTTCCGCAGCATTCTTGAGGGCTGCCGCAGTGAGCGATCCGGGCCCTTCGAGAAGCGTGCCGGTATCACTCGGTCCCCAACTGTTGGATTTGATTTCGATCAACTGCGGAAGATAATACATTGCCTCGGCCTCCTGTGCATCGGTGGTGGCGGCGGCGATCAGGCGCATGCCGACGAGGGTGGAATTGGGCGCGGTGCCGCTCACACCGATTCCGTTATTTCCTCTGGCGGCGACATTGCCCGCGCAGGCCGTCCCGTGATCGTCACCCGCACCGGGATTGGGATCGGCGTCGTTGCCATTCCAATCCTTGTCGTTGGCGGTATCCACGTTCACCGCGAGATCCGGATGGGCGGTTTCCAAACCATCGTCCACCACACCCACACGGATGCCGGTGCCGCGGCTGCCAGTGGTGGAGGGGTAATTCCAGATCGTCTCGATGTTGACGTCGGTGCCGGCGGAAGAGGATGCGGTTTTTTTCAAATGCCATTGATTGGTGACGAGCGGATCATTCGGCAAGGCGCGCAGGCTGCGTTGCACGGCCAGCAGCACATCCGCCGAGGCGACCTCGCGGACCTCGCGCAGATTGACCATGGCATCAAGGGCCGCAAAGGGGCTGGGCGCGCTCATGATGACCCAGCCGGGCGCATATTCCGGGCGGCTCTTGACGACGAGGTCGTGCGCCGCGGCCACCGAATCTGCGGCGGAGCCCTCCATTTTCACACTCAGGTCCGGAGTCACAATGCGCCGGGTGAATTGAGAGCGATCCTGCCCCACGACATACGCGACAGGGAGCACCACGCCCTCCTCCTCGATGGCGGCGAGGCGGGAGGACAAAGTTTCCGAAGTGGCTGGCGGATTGAGGGGAATGATCCGGTCCTTGCCATTCGGCTCACGGACTACGGCCTCATCGAGTGCGAGGCGGATGGAAACAGTCTGCCCGCCTTGGTTGAAATCCCAGGTTTCCTCGGAATCCACGATCGGGGCTCCGGCCATTTCCTGTTTGCGCGATTTTTTTTCCAGCCGCGGGGCGGATTCGCCTTCCGCCTGGGAGTTGGCCTGGACCGGGTCGGCCGGACTGCCAGCGAGTGGTGGATTTCCCTCTCGATCCGGCTTCGTCTGAAAGATCAAGACGGCAGTGAGGAGGAAAAGAACCGCCAAAACAGCGGCAAGAAGGCGGGTTTGTGAGGAGCGCATGAACGGGGACTTCTGGGAAATAACGGAGGCGAATGCAACAGCGGAAGATTGACGGAATGGTAACCTTTTCCGGTCAAAGCGGGTTCCGTGCCAGATGGCCGTCCATGCAGGCGTGGGCCATCGGTTGACAGGCGGCACCGGGCGGGCTTTGCTCTGCGCGATGTCGGCCGACTCCCAACAGGATTTCGCACTCGCTTTTCTGAGCATCCTCTTCGAGGGCGCTCCGTTCATCCTGCTTGGCACGCTGATCAGCGGCTTCATCGACATTTACCTGCCGGCTGGGACCATGGATCGTTTCCTGCCGAAAAACCGCAACCTCGCGGTGGTGGTGGCGGGTTTGCTGGGCGCGGTCTTTCCCGTTTGCGAATGCGCGGTCGTGCCGGTGATCCGGCGCTTGGTGAAAAAGGGCCTGCCGGTTTCCTGCGCACTCACCTACATGCTCGCCGCACCCATCGTGAATCCGATCACGGCGCTGAGCACTTGGAAGGCGTTCCAAGGGCAAAATGCCGCGATGATGACCAGTTCGCGGATGCTGCTGGGTTTCCTGATTGCTGTGGCGGTGGGATTGATCGTTTCCCGCATCTCGATCACTGCGGTTCTCAAACCCAAGCTGGTGGAAAGCTTGGAAGAACCGGAAAAGGCGAGCTCACACGCCCATCATCACGATCACGATCACGATCACGATCACGATCACGATCACGATCATCACGGCTGCTGCGGCCACGATCACGATCACGATCACGATCACGATCATCACGGCTGCTGCGGCCACGATCATGATCATGATCATGATCACGGCCATGATCACGGCCATCACCATCACGCGCCCTCCGGAGACGGCAAGCTGGTGGCGGCGTTCCGCTCGGCCATGAAGGACTTTGTGGATGTGGGTGTTTATTTCTCCATCGGCGTTTCCATCACCGCGCTGTTCAACACCGGCATTGCGCCCGGTGCCGAATGGCTGGATGGACTTGCAGGAAGCACGGTGGGGGCGCCGGCGGCCTTGATGGTGTTGGCCTTTGTGCTGAGTCTTTGCAGCACCTCGGATGCCTTCATCGCCGCCACGCTCGACAAGTTCTCATGGGGGGCGAAACTCGCATTCCTCACCTTCGGTCCGATGATGGACGTGAAACTCCTGTTTCTCTATCAGACCGTCATGCGCAAACGCTTCATCGGCGCTCTCGCGATCGGGCTTTTCCTTGCCATCGGCAGCATCACCATTTTCTGGCAGCAACTGGTATTCGACGCGAAATGAAACCCGAACTCCGCCGCATTCTTTTCGCCATCGCCGTGCTCGTCTGGGCTGCGGTGCTGTTGTATTTCCATGCCAGCGGACGCATCACGAAATACCTTGCGCCGGACTTCCGGCCGATTGCTTTTGTCGGCGGTCTCGGCTTGGCGGTGATGGGTTTGTTCAATCTTCTAACAGCCCGGCAGCAGGCGGATTGCGGGCATGACCACAGCGGTGAGGAAGGCGGGCATGTGCACGATCACGAAACCAGCGACATGCATCCCATCACCGCGCTCCTGCTGATGTTGCTGCCGGTGGGATTTTCCGTCGCATGGACCAAGGACGAATACTCCGCCGCCGCACTCGCCCGCAAGGGTCTCTACGATTCACCCTCACAGGCCAGCCCGAGTTTCCTCGCCAATGCGATGCCACCGCTCACCCGCGAGGAAATCGAGAAAAGCCATCGCAAGACGCCGGAAGGCTTTTATGAATTCAGCCTGATGGAACTCTTTTTTGCCACAGGCGATCGCGAACTGCAAACTGCCATCGACGGCATGAAGGTGGAAACCGAAGGCCGCTGGATCGAGGAGAAAACCCGCAATCCGAATGGCACCCGCAAGCGGCTTTACCGCCTGTTCATCACGTGTTGCGCGGCGGACAGCCGGGCGATTCCGATCATCCTGGAATTTGGCAAAGCCCCGCCGGATTTCCCGGAGAACGAATGGATGAAAGTCTCCGGAACGATGCGCTTCCCGATGGAGGAAGGGATTTTGCATCCTGTCCTGATGGTGGAGCAGGCAGCGCCTACGGAGCCGCCTTACGAAGAGAGTTTCATGCGAAACTGAAACCTGCCAAACTACGTCCGTGACCCGCGAGAAGACTCCCCACCATCGCCCGGAAGGCCACGTCCTCGTGCCGTCCGCCGCCATTGGGGGATTGTCGATCGCACTGGCCGCCGGACTCGCTGTGCTGGGGCCGATGGAGAAATTCAACCAGTCCATCGCCACCATCGTCTCCCGCGGTGGGGCGGAATCATTTCCAAAACATCTGCCCGCATGGTCCTTCTGGATCTGCGCCACCTTGTTTGCCTTCGGGCTCGCCGCTGCCATTCTCAGCACATCCGGTAGCTGGCGGCGAATCGTGTTGTGGGTGACATCGGTCATTTTGGTGGCCGCTTGGGCTCCTGTTCTCAGCCTTGCGGCCCATGCGCCCGAAATCGGCGTTCCGCTCGTGACCACGATCTGGTCCGGTGTCTGCGCCCTGGTTTACGCCGCAAATCATCACATGCCCTGCGATCCCCCGCCTTCCTCCCAGCCATGACCCGCGCGGATTATCCGGAACCTGTTAGAGAATTGATTGCCGAGCTCAAGCGGCTCCCCGGCGTGGGCCCACGCAGCGCGGAACGCATCGCCGTGTGGCTGCTGCAAAGCCCCAAGGCCGATCCCAACCTGCTTGCAAGTGCCCTGCAAAAAGCCAAGGAAGCCGTCCGCCCCTGTCCCACCTGCGGATTTTTCGCCACGGCCGATGGCTGCATCATTTGCGATGAACCTCGGCGCGATCCCCACATGCTTTGCGTGGTGGAACAGGCGACGGATGTCCTTCCACTGGAGCGCTCCGGCTCCTTCAAAGGTCGCTATCATTGCCTCGGCGGGAAACTTTCACCACTCGATCGAGTCTCGCCGGAAGACTTGCGCATCCCACAACTCCTGCGACGCATCGAATCCGCCGATGGCGAAATCGAAGTGGTCCTCGCACTCGGCTCCGACGTGGAAGGTGAGGCGACGGCGAACTATCTTGCCGATCTCCTGCGCGGAAAAAACTGCCGCCTCACCCGCATCGCCCAAGGCCTGCCCGCAGGTGGCGGGCTTGAACATGCAGACGAACTCACGCTCATGCGCGCGATGCAGGGGCGCCGGAGCATGTAGCCCGCGCCAGCAGGCGACGGAAGCGGATGCGGTTGTAGCGCTGCGCGAGGATGCAGGGAAGATTCGCCGCCAACACATAAATCACGATCACCGC
>JALOTR010000308.1 GCA_025457805.1 Akkermansiaceae bacterium
GTAAAGCTCGCGCATCTTCGGACTGCGGCTGCGGCGGAGCCCATCGGTTTCAGGCCGTTTGCTGGTTGGCACAGAGGTGCTGTTGAACCCACCGGACTGTTTGCGGACGCGGCATGCCTCATGGATCACATTGAAGAGACGCTCCAGCTCGAATGGCTTGGTGATATAATCATCCGCTCCCGCCCTCAGGGCACGCACGGCGGTTTCCGCATCATTGAGCCCGGTCAACATGATCACCGGCACATCGGGAAACTTCGCCCGGATTCCACCCATGGCCTTGATTCCATCGCCATCCGGCAAGCCATGGTCCAATACCACCGCCTTGATGTTGGAATCCATCATCTCAAATCCCTCGCCACCATCCGCTGCGGAACTGGGATACCATCCCCGGCTTCTTGCCGCCATGGCCAGCAGGTTCCGCACAGCATCATCATCATCTACAATCAGGAGATTCGATGGAGGTTCTTGAAATGACATGGAACTTAAAACCTGGGTATTCTAACGGCTGGAATGCTAACTATATTTCAGAATCATCATAAATCGTAAAATTACAGGATCATCATATGCTGGAGCCTATGAGTCGCGGTCGCAGGCCAGCCAACCATTTGAGTGCTTCTCCCCAAAAACGGGGATCCCGAATCACGCACCTTGGCCTGGATCCCGGACGGTTGATGTGAGGTTTTGCCATTGGCGGACAGCATTCTTGTCGCTCGCTTCGTGCCAACAGAATTCATAAACCACAACGATTTGAATATCAAGGATATCTTAACGAAACACTCGCTCAATTTGCATGATTTTCCTTTCCGTATTCTGCAAAGAATTCATTTCCCTGTAACTTTTGCATGGAATCCAAAACGCCTCCATGAATTCGTGCAGGCGTTGCCCTGTTGTTCTGACATGTGCTGCAAATCCTCATGTGCCTCACCAACCGCGATTGAGACACAGTCGCGCCTCACCCTTCTGTTAGGCTCTCGAAGCCGCAGAACAGCTTGGAGCCTTCCGGTGGCTTTGGCGGCAAAGGGGTCGGATGATCCAGATGCTTTTGGCAGATGCTGAAGAAGTCTTCCGGAGTCGCGGCGCGGCGCATGTCGTATTCGAAACTGCCTTCCAGCCCGTGACTGATGTAAGCGAGGGTTTTCTTCATCCGCTGGACATGGGAGCGCGGCTCGAACTTCCGGGTCTCCCCTGCGAGTTCGTGATAAAGCTCGGTGACATATTCCAGCAAATCGCGATGCGTGGGAATCGGTGGCGGAGTCCCTTCAAATGAGGCTGCGAGTTGGGAGAAGATCCATGGATTGCGGATGGCTCCGCGGCCGATCATCAACCCGGCGGCCGAGGTCCGGCGGAGATAGGAAGTTCCCGTTTCCACATCCACCACATTGCCATTGGCGATGACGGGGCAGGCCATCGTTTCCACCGCCAGGCGGACGCACTCGGGGTGGACCGGCGTTTGATAGCGCTCGCCCACCGTCCGGCCGTGGATGGTGAGTCCATCGATGCCATGACTGCGGAAAACCTCCAAGAGCCGCGGAAACTCCGCCTCGTCCGCGTAGCCGATGCGGGTTTTGACCGTGAACTTCCCCTGAATCGCCTCGCGCAGTCCTCCGAGCAGGCGATTTACCTCCTCCGGCTCGCGCAGGAGACCGCCGCCCGCATTCTTCCGGCAGACGATGGGCGCGGGACAGCCGAGATTGAGGTCGATGCCCGCGACGTTAAGCCGCTCCAGGAGCCTCGCCGTGCGGATCAGATGGGGCAAATCGCGGCCGATCATCTGGGCGAAAACCGGCCTGCCCGTCCGGTTTTCCTCAATCGAGCGGAGGATGTAAGGATGCGGCACCGAGTCCGGATGCACGCGGAAATACTCCGTCACGAACCAATCCGGCGCACCCCGCCGGGCGATTACCCGCATGAAGGGCAGGTCCGTGACATCCTGCATGGGAGCCAGCACCAGAGCGGGGCGTTCGGGAGGTAACAAATCGCGCATCAGACGGTGGTTCGTTGCGCCTCAAGGAATTGCATTGACAAAATAACCCCTTGGCGTTTCTTAGGAGAAGTTAAACAACTACACCGGAGGTTGAAGTGGAAAGTGATTTGTTGCACACGGAGAAAATTCTAGCCGATCGGAAAATCTTTTTTCTCGATCTCAAACAGAACGCTCGCGGCATGGTCGTGAAGATTACCGAAGACGTCGGCGGCAACCGTGACACGATCATGGTCCCTGCGGAGATCCTCGGAGATTTCATCGCAGCCCTCACCGACATCAAGGCCACCGCCGACGATCAGGACTGATCCGGCTGCCCCTCAAAGCTCAAGGCTCAAGGCTCAAGGCTCAAAGCTCAGGGCTCGCCGATGTCCTCGTTCCAAAGCTCCGGCTTGGCGGCGATGAAATCGGTCATCAGTTGGAAACAATCTGCATCATCGAGCACAGTCAGCTCCACGCCACAGGATTTCAGGTGCTCCTCGTCGCCCATGAAGGTGCGGTTTTCGCCGATGACCACCTTGGGAATGCCATAGAGCAGGATGGCCCCGCTGCACATCGGGCAGGGCGAGAGCGTGGTGTAGATCACGCACTCCCGATAGACTTGGGCGCTTTGGCGGCCGGCGTTTTCGAGCGCATCCATTTCCCCATGGAGGGTGGTGCTGCCTTTCTGGACGCGGCGATTGTGGCCGCGGCCAATGATTTTTCCCTGATGAACGAGGACACTGCCGATGGGAATTCCCCCTTCCGCGAGTCCGGCGCGGGCTTCATCGATGGCGGCTTGCATGAAAGGATCCATGCGTCCACCTTATGCAGATTCCGGACCGCCCGCAGGAGAAATCCTCAGGAAGATATCCGATGGCACGGAAGATGCTAAATTCCAAAACCCCTTACCAACATGCCCAAAGTACGCCTCGCCGGAACCGTCCGCGGTGAAAAGGACCCCAATCGGGAAGTCCGCGCCCGCCTCCTCTACAAGCTCTTCAGCAAGGGCTGGGACATTTACAATTCCAATGGCGACCAGCGCGTTTCCCTTTCCAACATCGAGCGCAAGATCATCGAGGCGGATGCCTTCGTCTTCACTCCGGGTGCTACGCTGGAGGATCTCTTCAAGGCGGTTTCCATTTTCGTCGGCTATCAAACGCTCGATGAACACCTCGCTTCCAAGCCCACGGTGCTGCTCAATTCGGACAATTCCTGGGATCCTCTTTTCCGCCTGCTCACCCATCTCAATGGTCTCGGCACGGTGAAACAAAACCACGCCGACTACCTGCTCAAGGCCACCACGCCGGAGGAAGTCATCGAGGTCCTCGAAGTCGCCCGCACCAAGGGACTCCCCGATGCCGGGCGCCACAAGACCGGTGCCACCGCGGGGCCATCGTTCGAGACTCCGCTGCCTGCCAATCATCGAGGCAACGTGTGTGTTTTCTGCTCCGCATCGATGGAAGATCCTGCCTATCTGGCGGATGGTTACACGCTCGGCAAACAACTCGCAGAGAGCAATCTCGGCTGTGTGTCCGGTGCGGGAAATTCCGGCATCATGGGCGAAGTCGTCCGTGGCTCTGTCGAGGCCGGTGGCTGGACCGGTGGCTCGAACGTGCCACACATCATCGAGTTGGAAGGATTGCCGGAAGGTCTTTCGAGTTTCTGGCTCAAGCCGGACATCTACACCCGGATGGAAGTGATGATCGAAAACTCCGATGCTTTTGTCATTTTCCCCGGCGGTGCAGGCACGGTGCAGGAGATGCTCGCGCTGATGATTTACAAACACCAGGGCCACCCCTCCATGCTCAACAAGCCGGTGTTCATCTTCAATCGCGAGAACGCCTTGGGCGTGCGCTTCTGGACGCCGCTCATCGAAATGCTCGCGCCATGGTGCTACGACGGCGAGTTCAAGGTCATCGATTCGCTGGACGAAATCGTGCCCGCAGCCACCGCCATGATCACGACACCGCAGGCAGTCAGCGCCTGATTCGTCAAAGTTTCTTCAAGGCATCCAGCACATCGGTGGGCGACAACAACTCCGGCAGGATGTCGGGTTCCTTACCCGGCGCATGGAGGACATTCACCGGGATGGCATTGCGTCCGAGTTTCTGCAAAGCGGCATCGATTTCCGGGTTTGGCTTGGTCTTGTCCGCCTTGAGCGCGACCACGCCTTTCTTTTTCATCAAATCCACCACTTCCCGGGTGTAGGCGCGCTTCTTGTTGACCTGGCAGGTGGCGCACCATTGGGCGGTGAAGTCGATGTAAACCGGTTTGCCGTCTTTCATCAGCTCTTCCACCCGCTGCTGCGACCATGTTTCCCACTGCATGGCCGATGGCTTGGGCGGCTTGGCCAACAGGATGCCGGCGATGCTGAAAAGGATTGTCAACAGCAACGCCGCCCGGCGCGTGCCCTGGGGACGATGGGGAAGATTCCATCGACCGTAAATCCATGCCGCCAAGCCGATCACGCTCAGGCCGATGATCGGGCCTAACAGATTTTCCAGATCAATCAGCCCGGCATAGACCCACAGCAGATAACCCGCGGTCGCAAAGAGCAGGAAGGACATCGCCTGCTTGAAACTTTCCATCCAAGCCCCCGGCCGCGGCAGCCGGTCGATGAGTTGGGGAAACAACGAAAGGAGCAGGTAAGGCAGCGCAAGCCCCAGCGCCATCGCGCCGAATGCCGAGAAAAACTGGATGGCTGGCAGGCTGGACGCCGCCGCCAAGGCCGCGCCCAGATAGGGTCCCGAGCAGGGCGTGGCCACCACCGTGGCAAGCACTCCTGAAAAAAACGAGCCGCTGAAGCCTTGTTTCGATTGCAAGGATCCACCCACCGAAGTGGCCGATGTGCCGAACTCGAAAACGCCATACATGTTCAGCGCGAGCACGAACATGAGCAGCATCAGCACCATCACCACATGCGGATCCTGGAGTTGGAAGCCCCAGTTGGTGG
>JALOTR010000309.1 GCA_025457805.1 Akkermansiaceae bacterium
TCCAAGCAAGGAAGGAAAACAAAGCGCTTTTAGGCATCATGGACTGAAACATGAAATGCGGGTGTTTGACAACAGCGCCTAAGGATTGCCCCCACCCGCCGTCTCCGCTTCCGCAGGTTTTTGAAACAGCTCCCGGACCGCATCCACTGGGACGCAATGTTTGATGACCATTTGCAGATCTCCATTGTTGGCGGCCTTGGCTTTGGAGCCGGTATAGAGCGAGAGGGTGTTGGAGACCATGCCCACCACCTGGCCGGCATCGTTGAAGACCGGGCCGCCCGAGGAACCTTTGGCATAATCGGCCGTGATGGCCATCCAGGTTACCTTGTCGCCTTTTCGGCCGAGCGGGCGTTTCACGTAGCGGGAAACGCTGCCGGAGGTGCGGACGAAATGATTTCCTGCGGGATGGCTGATGACTGTGACTTCCGCGCCCACTTCGGCAGCGGAGCCGAGTGGGAGGGCTTGCAGGTCCTTGGCATCCACCCGGAAGACGGCGACATCGGTGGAAATGTCCCAGCCGAGCAGGGCGGTGACCGGATAGCAGCGCCCCTCGCGGTCGGTGACGCCCATGATGCCTCCCTGCGTGTTGCGGAAAACGTGGGCGTTGGTGACCATCAGGCCATCGGAGCCGATGCACCATGCGGTGGCGGTGCTGCCTTGATGCCAATCGTCGCATTTCCCGCATTTGTAGAGCGAGCCGATCAGATAGACGGATTTGCACAGGGACTCGTAAGTGGCGGCAGGCGGCGCGGTCGGGGTGGCGGGGAGGGGGATTTCGGGTTGGCTGCGGTTTTTGGATTTGGCGACTTTTCCCAAGTCGTCGGCCGAGGGGATGCCCGCCTTGCCAACGGCAGCTTCCAAGGTGGTCTGCATGGCTGTGACCACCGCCTCGTCGTCAATCACCGGAGGGGCCGCGAGGGCAAAACCGGAGAACAGCAAGGCAATCGAGGCACGGGCGGGGATCCAACAAACATTCATGGCAGGAAAACGCAGCCGCACCGTGGATTTGTGCGACGATTCTCCGGAATTGTCGCGGAAATGCCGCATTTCCCCTTGCCAAGCCCCCGGGATTTCCTTACCCCCTGCGCCCCTCTCTGGCCGCAACGACACCAAAGAAGATCCGGGGGAACCCACACGCGGCAGATCTTCAAGAATCGCCCGACCTGATTCAAGGCGGGAAACCACAGTATCCATGATCAACGACCTCATCAACGACATGGTGGACGCCGGCGTCCACTACGGCCACCAAACCAAAAAATGGAATCCCCGCATGAAGCCCTTCCTCATGAAGGACAAAGGCGGAATCTACATCATCAACCTAGAGAAAACCGTCCAACAGCTCGACAAGGCTTCGGAGTTTCTCGGTGATCTGGTGGGCAAGGGCAAGAAGGTGCTCTTCGTCGGCTGCAAGCGCCAGGCCCAGGACGCCATCCGCGAAGCTGCGGAAGCCACTGGCCAACACTATGTCAACCACCGCTGGCTCGGCGGCATGCTCACCAACAGCCTGACCGTGCGCAAGTCGGTTGAGCGCCTCAAGTATCTCGAAAACATCGAAAAGCAGCCTGAGTTCAAGGCCATGTCCAAGAAGGAACTCGCCGCCCTCGGCCGCGAGCGCGAGAAACTCCTGCGCAACCTGCGTGGCGTGCGCGAGATGGACCGCAAGCCGGATGCCGTGGTGATCGTCGATTCCGCCCGCGAGACCATCGCCGTGGCTGAAGCCCGCCGCCTCAACATCCCGATCGTCGCCCTCGTCGATACCAATGCCGACCCAGCCCTCGTGCAATACCCGATCCCGGGCAATGACGACGCCATCCGCTCGATCCGCATCATTCTCCAGAATCTGGTGGATGCCATGGTCGCCGCCCGCAAAGCCTGATTTTTTCTTCACAAAGGGCGGCTTGTCTTTCGACGGGCCGCCCCTTGTTTTCCTCTAACACCTCACACGCAAATTTTTCACGATTATGATCACCGCTGCCATTGTCAAAGAACTCCGCGACAAAACCAACGCCGGCATGATGGACTGCAAGAAAGTCCTCACTGAAACCAACGGCGACATCGAAGCCTCCATCAAGCTCCTCCGCGAGCGGGGCATCATGAAGTCCGCCAAGATGAGCGACCGCGCTGCCAACGAAGGCGTCATCACCGCCCGCATCAATGCCGATTCCACCGCCGGCCTTCTGCTCGAAGTGAACTGCGAAACCGACTTCGTTTCCAAGAACGAGAGCTTCCAAGCCTTCGTCGCCGATATCGCGGACGCCCTTGCTTCCGCCAGCGCTGCCGATCACGCCGCCGCCCTTGCCCACCAACACGGTGGCCAATCCATCGAAGACACCATCAAGGCCAAGGTCGGTGAAGTGGGTGAAAACCTTCAGTTCCGCAAGTATGTCCGTTTCGATGCCGCTCCCGGCGGTGTCGTTGCTTCCTACATCCACCTCGGTGGCAAGGTGGGCGTGCTCATCGAAGTGGGAACCACCAAGCCGGAGACGGCTGGCACGGACAGCTTCAAGGAACTCATCAAGGACCTCACCCTTCACATCGCTGCTTGCGCGCCGAAGGGCCTTTCCCGCGATGACATCCCGCAATCCGTGGTGGACAACGAACTCGACATCTTCCGCACCCGCCTCGTGGCAGAAGGCAAGCCCGCCAACATCATCGAAAACATCCTCAAGGGACAAATCGGCAAGTTCTTCGCCGAAAGCTGCTTCCTGGAGCAAGGCTTCGTGAAGGACTCGGATATCAAGATCTCCGCGCTCCTCGATGCCAAAGGCAAGGAACTCGGCGATACCCTCACCGTGACCCGCTTCGTGCGCTTCGGCCTCGGCGAGTAATCTCCGCCCACATTTGTTTCAAATCAGCGCCCGCCCTCCTCGTGAGGACGGGCGCTTTTTTTGGAGTCTTCTATCTCGCGGCTTTGGCGCGGTGCGGCGGAATGCCCATTCTTCACAAACGCGGTGAAGGGTGAAAATTCCGCGCTCCAGTGGATGAAACATTGAGCCCGCATCCGGAGGGCCGGAGGCGGGCTCTTGTTTTTTCAGGGACCAACCATCAGATCCCAGGAAAAAAGGCTCAAGGAACTTCGACGGACAGACGACCGAAGAGGGTGGTGGCTGCACCGCGGGGGATGAAGACTTCCACTTTGTCGATGCCGGGGGCAGAGCCATTCGGGGTTTCGATGATTTCCACGCCGCCGGCGTTATCGAGGGCGGTGGCCCAGGTGCCGGCGAGGTCGCCGTCATGCTGGGCGGTGGAGAGCACTCCGGCGTCCACGGACTCCGCGGAGCGGCGGTAGGTGAACTTGAGGTATTGTCCTGCTGGCAGTGCGGGCGGATTGGTGACGAGTTCGAGGGTGGGCAGGAGGGCTGCATCCATCACGTTTTCCGGATTGCCACCGATCACGAATTCCACGGCGTTGGCGATGCCATCCGCATCGGGATCCGCGCCTGCACCGATGATGGCGGGGTTGGTTTCACCGGGGAAGAAGCCATCGATCCATGACGCATAGGTATTGCCGGCCGGAGCGACGCTGAGTGTGCCGGTGGCTTCCTCGAAGGACCAGAGATTGCCATCGAGTTCGCGCTCCCAGATGCCATCATTTTCGGGGTCGGCAAAACTGGTGACGCTGAAGGTGGAGGTGAATGACTGGGTGGCGACATCGGCGAGAATCCAGGAATTTCCATCGGTGGTATTGGCAGCTGCGAGGTCGATGCTGAAGGCGCCGGCGAAGACAGCGGAGCCTGCCCCGGTGACCTTGTTGCTGGTGCCATTGGTGGTGGGCACGAAGAGCAGGGATCCGCCGGTGGCGAGGTTGAGGGTGCCTTCGGCGATGTTGGTGTTTCCGGTATGGAGGGAAACGCCGCTCAATTCCATGGAGCCGAGCCCGGTCTTGGTGAATCCGCCCGCGGCATTGGATTGATCGAGTGTCTGGTTGCGGAAACCGATGCTCACGGTGAGGTCGGCACCGGCAGGATTGGCATCCGCCACGGCGAAGTTGGTATTGGTTCCCAAGCGAAGGAAGCCGCTGCCGTTGATGGTGGATGCCGATGTGCCGGCGACCGTGACCGTGGCTTCGGCAGCGGAGGAGAGGGCTCCCAGATAGATATCATAGTTGGCGGCATTTCCCGTGCCGCGATCCACGGTCATGGTGGCGCTGGAGGTGAGGTTCACGTTTCCAAGCCTGCACTGGGATAGAGGGCCGAAGCGCAGCGTGCCACCGGTGACATTGATCGAATGCGCTGCATCTTCCGCTGCGGCATGGCCGGTGGTGAAGGCGTTGCTGCTCGTGACGTCCAGCAACTGGCTGGCCCCGTTAACGTTGATGGCGGTGGAGTTGCGGATGGTGCCGGATAGCAGGATGGTTCCGGCGTTGAGGTTGGTGGCACCGGTGTAGGTGTTCGCCCCACCCATTTCCATGAGGCCTGCACCAGACTTGGTGAAGGTGTTGGTGGAAGCGGCCGGGCTCGTCAGTGGCGAGGAAACGACGAGGTCCTTGGCGGCACCTCCGTCTGCAACGGCCATGACTACGTTTCCATACTGCAGGTTGGTCCCGTTGGTAGTGGAGATGGTGGATGGATTGAGCGAAGGAAGGATGGTGAAGGTGGAGGTGCCATTGGCCCGCATGTCCGCACTGCCAGCGAGGGTGCCGCCTTCCATGACGATGCGTCCTTCGCCCGAAACGAGTCCGTTGGAGAGGTATTGGGTGCCGTTGAACTGCACCAAGCCACCGAGGATCCGGATCTGGCCCATCGAGTTTCCAGCGTCAATGTTGTCGCCACCCAGGGCATGCGCGGCGGTGGTGCGCAAGGTGCCGCTGGGATTGACGGTGATGACGAGCGAGTTTTTCGGGAATGGGTTCGCATTGAAATAGCCGGTCGTGAATGCGAGGACGCCTTCGTTCACCACGAAGTCGA
>JALOTR010000310.1 GCA_025457805.1 Akkermansiaceae bacterium
GATACATGTTCCGCCTTACCAATGGCAATGACTGCCTGGTTGAAAACTGCATCGCGGATTTCTCACGCCATGGTTTCGTCAATTCGCATGCCGGATCCTCCGGGAACGTCTTCCACAAGTGCGTGGACAGGAATACGAAAAGCTCCACCGGCGATACCGGTTATGTCCAAACCGATGGGGATGGCAGTGACAATCACATGCATTTCTCCCATTCGAGCCTCTGGGATCAATGCCATGCCCACGAAAGCTGGTGGGAGGCGGTGCATCGCGGTTGGAACTATCAGGCACTCGCCTCCGCCCATTGCGTGTATTGGAACACATCAGGCAGCGGATCCAACAAAATCAACGCCGGAAAAATCGTGCGATCCGGTCAGGCCCGCTACGGATATGTGATTGGAACACAAGGTGACCCTTGCGGAATCGAACTCCGGACCACCGGCAAGTCCCTGCCGCTCGACATTGCGGAAGGCGAGGGGAAAGGCGGCTCGCTCAGTCCATCTTCACTCTATCAGGATCAGAAATCGCGCCGCCTCGGCAAACGCATCACCAAAGTGAAGACAGCCCAAGGCGACAAGGACAGTCCCGGTTCCATCTGAAGATGGGGGATGGATCATGCACATGAAGTCACCATCCATTGCCGATGTTTCCCTGTGGCGCGGCCTTGTGTGGCTGATCTTGTGCCTCGCTCCCTTGCATGTCTCGGATGCAAACCTTGTTCTCACGTCCATCGCTGGCAACGAAGGAGTATCGGCTGATACCGTAAACATCGCTGTCAATGCATCGGGCAGCGGCTCTGCTTCCGGGGGCTTCGCCGTGACGGGAAATGTTTCCGCAGCCGCAGCACGCAATCGAAACTTCTCGCTCACCCTTGATGCCGTCGGTCTCGTCTCCGCCTCCGGCGCGCGGGTGACGGATGCCTTGATCGATCGCGATAGCGTGGGAAAACTCGGCGTGCGCGGTGGCGGAGGAAACGGCATCGATGCCTTCGAGGGATTCTTGATCGGTATCAATGCGACCGAACTCGAACCGGGCCACGCCTGGCAGATCACCGGCATCCGTTTCGAGTTCGTCAATGGCGACGAATCATTCACCATCGTCAATCGCAACGACCCCTCACGCCGAATCACCGGCACATCGAACACGATGTTCGATGTCAGCAATCTCGGCCTATGGGTCAATGGTGGCAGCGCGGATGCGGAGGTGGCTTCCGTTTTCGCCAATACCACGGCCCTCGCGACTTCAGCATTCCGCATCACGGGATTCGAACTCGATGCCGTGCCACTCAACGCAGGTCGGAATGCACCATGGCGGAGCGTGCTCTACCCCGCGGATTGGCAGCCACCGGCGCAAAGATCATTCTATCATGACAAGTTCATCCAGGACTTTTCCTACGCCGGCTATCGGCGGGGTGAAACGGCCATACCTCGCGTCGCCGGTCCGATATTCGACGTCACAAGCTATGGAGCGGATCCCACCGGTTCTGCCGACAGCACGGTAGCGATCCGTGCCGCGCTGGTTGCTGCCCGGACCGCCGGAGGAGGGGTGGTCAGCCTGCCGCCGGGAACTTTCAAGATATCCAACATCGGCGGCAACGAGATCCTGCGCATTTCAGGAAACGGAGTGGTGCTGCGTGGCAGCGGACCGGACCAGACATATCTCCTCAATACCACCGTCGCCATGCGCAACCTGGCCACCATCCGCATCCGCGGACTGAACCCCGCCGAGGGCTTGCCCGTGCCGATCACCTCCGACATCACAAGCCCCGTCCAACGCATCCATCTCGCAGACGCCTCTTCATTCGCGCCGGGCGACCTGGTCGAGGTGCTTCGGGATTTCACCGATGCATGGATCCTCGAACACGGACAGGAGGATTATTGGAACGCCGGTATCGATATTCCCGATCCAGCCAACTACCGCCGACTTGTCACAGCAGTGAACACGACCGAAAACTGGATCGATATCGATGTCCCGCTGCGCTACGCCTGCCTCACCCGCGACAATGCGAGGGTCAGAAAACTAACAGGTCGGATCTCGGAGTGTGGCATCGAGGATCTTTCGATCGGCAACATACAGCACCCAGGCACGCAATGGGGTGAGACGGACCATGGAGTGCCCGGAGCCGCAGCCTATGATGTCGCATTCAGTTGGGTGATCGATGTCCAGCGCGCGATCAACTGCTGGGTTTCGAACGTCCGGAGTTTTCAACCCGAAGGAAACACCTCCACCAGCCACAATCCTTCCAATGGCATCCGGCTGGGTTCATCGAAGAATGTCACGGTGAGGAATTGTCATTTCCAACGTCCGCAATACGGGGGTGGGGATGGAAACGGATATATGTATCGGCTGCAGGGCGCAGATGATTGTTTGGTGGTGGACAGCATCGCCGAGTTCAACCGCCACGGCTTCGTGGTTTCCCATTCGGGGACGACGGGGAACGTGTTCCTCCGCTGCGAGGATCGGACCACCAGCCGTGCCACAGGCTCCGGCAGCGGTGGCTATATCACGGGCGGTGATGGCAGTGACAACCACATGCAGTTCAGTCATTCGAACCTATGGGATCAATGCCGCGCGGTGGATAGTTTTTATGAAGCCATTTTCCGCGTTACCACCGGGCATGGCCTTTCAACGGCGCACGGAGTCTATTGGAACACTGCCGGCTCAGGAACCGCCTATCCGGACAAACTGGTCGCCACCGAGCAGGGGCGATATGGATATGTCATCGGAACCAGCGGCACTGTGAATGCAGTCACCACCAAAGACCCATCCCTCCATCATACCGAGCCAGCCGATCACATCGAAGGGGTGGGACTTGGCAACACGCTCTTCCCGCCATCTCTCTATCAGGATCAGCTTGAGCGGCGGATCGGGACCGGTATCTCGATCACTTCCGTCAAGACCGGTTCCGGATCCAACAGCGTCCAGGCAGGCATGGAAATCGATGAAACCAGCACCGCTGCGAACACGACCATCGAGGACTTCCGGATCTCCGGCCGCACCACCGGTGGCGTTGCCAAGGGTTCCGCAGTGAGTGTGATTTTTGATGCCGTGAAAAGCACATCTCTTGAAGGGACTGCCTACGGACAGAAACTCCTCGCTGGAACCATCGACCGCGACAATGCCGGCCGCATCGGTGTGGCACCCGGTGGGCTCGGATCGGATGGTGCGAACCGCGAGGCTCTTCATCTCGTGATCGATGCCACCGCACTTTCGCCATCGAGCAAGGTCACAATCGAGTCGGTGCAGGTTTCCCTCCTCGGGGCAGGGGAGTCCTGCCAGCTTGTCGATTTCGCCGGGAACAGGTTGGTGGCAATCGCAGGCAGCCCGCAAACTTTGCCCGACTTCGATTTCGATATATCAAGTCTCGGATTGGCCGTCGCGGGTGGCACGATCCAAACACTCGCCGCCATCATTCCCGGACCAGCCACAGACATTCGCGTCCGCGGAGTGACGCTGTCCATCACCGGGCGGGATGGCATCCGCCTCACTTCGAACTCACCGAACGATGGCGCACCGCTGTTGGAGTGGGACCTCGGCAGCGATGGCAGTGGCTCGATCAGCTCCCTGGGGACCGATTTTGAAATCGATGGTTCCGCCGAACTGGCTGGAGCCGGGCTCATCGGCGTCTCGTTGGAAGCCATGGCGAGTGTCGATACGACGAACGACCTTGGAGCGAAGCTCGCAGGCGGCACGATCGACAGGGCCTCCACCGGTGCGATCGGGGTGAGCCCGGGAGGTATCAACGAATTCGAAGGCATCGGCATCGCGATCAACGCGGCGGCGATTGATCCGCGGATCAAAATCCGAATCGAATCGCTGACCGTGCAGTTTGTGGATGCCAATGAGTCGTTCACGATCGTAAACCGCAATGATGTGGCCGAGCGATTGACGGTGGGAGGAAACGCTTCGGGTGCGGAAATTGTCATCGGACCCGATATCTTCAGGATCGACGTCAGCGAACTCGATCTGTCCGTTGCGGGCGGGCTGTCCGGAAACATTGCGAGCCTCTTCGGCAACGACATGCCCAGTGGCAATGCAAGTTTCCGCCTTCTCGGCCTGGAACTCGCTGCCATTCCGGCTCAGCCAATATTTGAATCGTTCCGCATCCGGCATGTTGGCCCATCCGCCAATCTCGATTGGTCGGTAAACCCGTTGTTTGGCACTGCGCAGCTCTATCGCACGGAAAAACTCGGCGCGCCATGGATCCTGCTCGGCTCCGTTCCCGGGGTTTCCAGCTATCAGGAGACGATCAGTCCTTCCAGTCAGTCCGCCTTTTTCCGCTTGGCCGTCCCGATGCCTTGAATCGGAAATACGCTGTTTTTTGCGCCGTTTTGAAAAACCAATGCCACTCTTGCACCAAACCTTCTGAAAGTGTGTCAGGTTTCTTCCCGGATTGCCGTGTGTCCCATGGAGAATGAAAACCCAACGAATTTTCCCGCTCAAATCATGAAAAATCCCAAAACATCCAAAGCCGGCTTCACGATGATCGAAATGCTGGTGGTCATTGTGATCATCGCCGTTCTTGCGACCTTGCTGTTCTCGCTTGCCACCAGCATGCGGAACAAGGCGAGCAGTTCGACATCTGTCTCCAACCTCCGGCAGATCGGTGCGGCCATCCTCAATTACGCCTCCGACAACAATGCCACCCTGCCGGGACCGGTGCTGACCGACCATTTCCCGCTCTATCAGAACAACGCGAAAAGCGGGCAACTGGGCTGGCTTCTGAAAGACTATCTCACTCCGGAGCCCCAGCCCGACAACCCACAACCACGGATGTTCTATTCTTCCGTCCTCGATTACCCCGCCGCCAAGGCCAAAGCAAAAACCGCGGCAGGCAACTCAAAGCCAACTTATGTGGTTTTCTCAAAACAGACGGACACTGTCACAGGAGCCACCT